>NZ_DIAO01000019.1:0-109552 GCF_002416465.1 Leclercia sp. UBA5076 | reverse complement strand
GGGATTTAAAGTGCTAAGGGGGCTGGGGGCACCCTTTGTTATTGCCGATTTCCGTGACATGGAGGTCGGGCAGGGGCGACGGTGAAACGCTTGCCGGCCCTAAGAAAAGGCAACGCACAGACGAAAAAAAAGACGTCTTCCGACGTTTTTCTTTCGAAATATTGTTACGGAGGATGGAACTCAAACCCACAAGCCCGTTAGGACACTACCACCTCAGGGTAGCGTTTCTACCATTTCCCCCCCCCCAGCACAGATACTACTCTTACTGCGGGATATCGCTGGTCGGCTTAGCCGGTGCAGCTGGCTGAGTCTGCTCAGATTTCGCTGGCGCGCTCAGGTTATCCCACTCGCTTCCTTTGTTGATCTTGTTGCTATTGATATTGCCAAGCGCCAGACTGATGATGAAAAACAGCGTTGCCAGAATCGCCGTTGCGCGGGTCATGAAGTTACCAGAACCACTTGAACCGAACAGCGTACCAGAAGCGCCTGCTCCAAAAGAGGCCCCCATATCAGCGCCTTTACCTTGCTGCAGCATGATCAGCGCTACCAGAGCGATGGCTACAATAAGGAAAACAACTAAAAGAGCTTCGTACATAATCAACCTGTTCCTTGCGGATTTGCCGCATACCAATGCTTCAACCAATAAGCAGGAATTTTGCTTTCCCACTGAAGCGGGTGTGAATACTAACCAAAGCGAATGACCTTCGCAAGGGCAATTTCAGCTCATTGTATCAAGTGCGGAAAAAAACAGCAAAACCGCCACAACTGTACAAAACAAAGGCGGCATAAGCCGCCTTTTTAAACACTTACCAGAGGTTATGCAGCTTTTACCGCATCAGCGATGCGATGGGCAAACTCGGTGACCTGTGCTTCGTCTTCCCCTTCCACCATCACACGGATCAGCGGTTCGGTACCCGACTTACGCAGCAGAACGCGGCCACGGGAGCCCAACGCCGCTTCCACTTCAGCCATCACCGCTTTCACGTTCTCGTTTTCCAGTGGATCGCCCTTACCTGCCGTAAAGCGAACATTGACCAGGATCTGCGGGAACATTTTCATCCCACTGCACAAATCGTGCAGGGACATATGGTTACGCACCATCGCTGCCACAACCTGCAGGCTCGCCACGATCCCGTCACCGGTAGTGGTTTTATCGAGCAGGATCACGTGACCGGAGTTCTCCGCACCGATGCGCCAGCCTTTCTCCTGCAGTTTTTCCAGTACGTAACGGTCGCCAACCTTCGCGCGCGCAAACGGGATACCCAACTGCTTGAGCGCCAGCTCCAGGCCCATGTTGCTCATCAGCGTTCCAACGGCACCGCCGCGCAGCTGTCCCTGACGCAGCCCTTCGCGGGCGATGATATAGAGGATCTGGTCGCCATCGACTTTATTGCCTTCATGGTCAACCATGATGACGCGGTCACCATCGCCATCGTAAGCAATCCCGAGATCGGCCTTCTCCGCCAGTACGCGCGCCTGCAGAGCGCGAACATCCGTTGCACCTACCTCGGCATTGATATTCAGACCGTTTGGCTCGCAACCGATGGCAACAACCTGCGCGCCCAGTTCGCGGAATACGTTAGGGGCGATGTGGTAGGTTGCACCGTTAGCGCAGTCCACCACGATTTTCAGATGACCCAGGCTGAGTTCGTTCGGGAAGGTGCCTTTGCAAAATTCAATGTAGCGACCCGCAGCATCGACGATACGGCTGGCTTTACCCAGCTCAGCGGAGTCAACGCAGGTCAGCTCTTTTTCCATTTCCGCTTCAATCGCTTCTTCAACGTCATCCGGCAGTTTGGTGCCGTCAATGGAGAAGAATTTGATGCCGTTATCGTAGAACGGGTTATGCGAGGCAGAGATCACGATGCCCGCTTCGGCACGGAACGCGCGGGTCAGATAGGCCACTGCGGGGGTCGGCATAGGGCCCGTGAAAGAGGCGGAGAGCCCAGCGGCAGACAGACCCGCTTCCAGTGCGGATTCGAGCATGTAACCGGAAATACGCGTATCTTTACCGATAATGATTTTGCGCGACCCGTGGCTTGCCAGCACCTTGCCAGCCGCCCAGCCTAACTTCAGTACAAACTCAGGAGTGATTGGCGCATCGCCCACGCGTCCACGAATGCCGTCGGTACCAAAAAATTTACGATTACTCATAGCGGGAGTTTTCCTTAGCTGCCAGTGTGGCTTCCACCACTCGCATGGCTTCTGCTGTTTCTTTTACGTCATGGACGCGAATTATATGTGCTCCCTGCATCGCTGCAATCACCGCACAGGCCAGGCTGCCACTTAGACGTTCTGATGGCCCAACGTTAAGCAGTTGGCCTATCATGGATTTTCTCGACATTCCGACCAGCAGCGGCAGGCCAAAATGGTGAAACTCCGATAAGCGCGCAAGAAGTTCGTAGTTGTGAGAGAGATTTTTACCGAAACCGAAGCCCGGGTCGAGCAGCAATTTCGCTTTTGCGATACCGGCACGTTCACAGCGCGCAATATGCTCTTCAAAGTAGCGGTTCACGTCCGCAAACACGTCGCTGTATTTCGGCGCATCCTGCATGGTTTTCGGCTGGCCCTGCATATGCATCAGGCATACCGGTAAACCGGTCTCAGCAGCCGCCTCAAGCGCACCGGGCTCGGTGAGGGAGCGAACGTCATTGATAATGTGAGCGCCCACTCTTGCCGATTCGCGAATCACCTCAGGTTTGGAGGTATCGACAGAGATCCAGACTTCGAAACGCTGGGCTATCGCCTCAACGACTGGGATAACGCGCGATAACTCTTCATCAACACTGACATCCGCAGCCCCAGGTCGCGTTGACTCTCCACCTACGTCGATGATCGTCGCGCCAGCGTTGATCATCAGATTCGCATGCCTGACCGCATCAATAAGCGAGTTATGCGTGCCGCCATCGGAAAAAGAGTCTGGCGTGACGTTCAGGATCCCCATCACATGGGGATGAGAAAGATCGAGATAAGAATCCTGGGCGAAGAGTTTCATAGCAAATCCCTGATTTTTGGTTAAGCAGACAAGAAAAACCCCGGGGCAAGCCCCAGGGTTTCAGGTTAAGAGAAGATCATTGACAGCGGTGGCTTATTTATCGCCCAACTGTTCTGACATGGTGTTACCCGGGTTTGGCGTACGCGGTTCATCGACCGGACGCGGCGCACGTGGCGTACCGTTGTTGTCAGAGTTGTTAGAGGCACCTGGATCTTCCCAGCCCGCAGGCGGACGAACATCACGGCGAGCCATCAGGTCATCAATCTGCGGCGCATCGATGGTCTCATATTTCATGAGCGCATCTTTCATGGCGTGCAGGATATCCATATTGTCATTCAGGATCTGACGGGCGCGACCGTAGTTACGTTCAATCAGCGCTTTCACTTCCTGGTCGATGATACGAGCTGTCTCATCGGACATATGTTTCGCTTTCGCCACGCTGCGGCCAAGGAACACTTCGCCTTCTTCTTCCGCATAGAGCAGCGGACCAAGTTTGTCGGAGAAGCCCCACTGGGTCACCATGTTACGCGCCAGGTTGGTCGCGACTTTAATGTCGTTAGACGCACCGGTCGAAACATGTTCCACACCGTAGATAATCTCTTCTGCCAGACGACCACCATAGAGGGTTGAAATCTGGCTTTCCAGTTTCTGGCGGCTGGCACTGATAGCATCGCCTTCCGGCAGGAAGAACGTTACGCCAAGCGCACGGCCACGTGGAATAATCGTCACTTTATGCACCGGATCGTGTTCCGGCACCAGGCGACCGATAATCGCGTGACCCGCTTCGTGGTAAGCCGTGGACTCTTTCTGCGCTTCCGTCATCACCATGGAGCGACGTTCCGCACCCATCATGATTTTGTCTTTCGCTTTCTCGAACTCCACCATGGAGACCACACGCTTGTTGCCACGGGCAGCAAACAGTGCGGCTTCGTTCACCAGGTTAGCGAGATCGGCACCGGAGAAGCCCGGCGTACCACGTGCAATAATTGCCGCATCGATGTCCGGAGAGAGCGGTACGCGACGCATATGCACTTTCAGGATCTGCTCGCGGCCACGAACGTCTGGCAGACCAACCACAACCTGACGGTCAAAACGACCTGGACGCAGCAGCGCAGGGTCAAGAACGTCCGGACGGTTAGTTGCGGCGATAACGATAATGCCTTCGTTACCTTCAAAGCCATCCATCTCAACCAGCATCTGGTTCAGCGTCTGCTCACGTTCATCGTGACCACCGCCCAGGCCCGCGCCACGCTGGCGGCCTACGGCGTCGATTTCATCGATGAAGATGATGCACGGTGCGGCTTTCTTGGCCTGTTCGAACATGTCACGCACACGAGATGCACCCACACCCACGAACATTTCAACGAAGTCAGAACCGGAAATGGTAAAGAACGGCACCTTCGCTTCACCTGCGATGGCTTTCGCCAGCAGGGTTTTACCGGTACCAGGAGGACCTACCATCAGAACGCCTTTCGGGATCTTACCGCCCAGTTTCTGGAAACGGCTCGGCTCACGCAGGTATTCAACCAGTTCACCCACCTCTTCTTTCGCTTCGTCGCAACCTGCAACGTCAGCAAAAGTGGTTTTGATCTGGTCTTCCGTCAGCATACGCGCCTTGCTCTTGCCGAACGACATGGCGCCTTTGCCACCGCCGCCCTGCATCTGACGCATAAAGAAGATCCAGACGCCGATAAGCAGCAGCATCGGGAACCAGGAAATGAAGATAGAAGCCAGCAGGCTTGGCTCTTCCGGCGGCTCGCCGACAACCTTAACGTTTTTAGTCAGCAGGTTATCAAGCAGCTTAGGATCGTTCACCGGAATGTAAGTCGTGTAACGGTTACTATCTTTCTTGGTAACGTTGATCTCACGTCCGTTGATACGCGCTTCGCGAACCTGATCCTGGTTGACCTCTTGCAGGAAGGTAGAGTAGTCCACCTTACGGCCATTAGACTCGCTGGGCCCAAAGCTCTGGAATACTGACATCAGCACAACGGCAATGACCAGCCAGAGTATTAGGTTTTTCGCCATGTCACTCAAGGGATTAACCTCTTATTACAACTGTGTTAAAAACAGCGTCAGGATACTCTGTATCCGATTTATTTCAAACTTTCGCCTGAAATTCACCGGTTATCATTTTCGCCCGGTCGCTACAATATACACTTCACGTGAACGCGCACGCGAAGAGTCCGGTTTACGAACTTTGACCTTCGTAAACAGGGAGCGAATTTCCTTCAGATACTCCTCGAAACCTTCGCCCTGGAACACCTTTACTAAAAAACTACCACCCGGCGCTAATACATCACGACACATTTCTAACGCCAGTTCTACCAGATACATGGAGCGGGGGATATCCACCGCCGGTGTTCCGCACATATTTGGCGCCATATCGGACATGACAACCTGAACTTTACTGTCACCTACCCGTTCAAGTAACGCTTTCAGTACTAATTCATCACGAAAATCGCCCTGAAGGAAGTCCACACCAACGATAGGATCCATAGGTAAAAGATCGCAGGCGATAATTCGGCCCGTTCCGCCGATTTGCGTTACCGCATATTGCGACCATCCACCGGGCGCTGCACCGAGGTCAACAACTGTCATCCCCGGTTTAAAGAGTTTGTCACTTTGCTGTATTTCATCAAGTTTAAACCAGGCACGGGAACGTAACCCCTTTTTCTGTGCCTGTTGAACATATTTATCGCTAAAGTGTTCCTGGAGCCAGCGGCTCGAGCTAGCAGAACGCTTTTTACCTGTCATTTAACTTTCCGTCCTGGTTCATCGTAGCCTGTGGTGTAAATTTCCACTCAGCAATTTGGCGATATTAGGGAGATGGCGGTAGAATGAACCGTTTTCAATCCCAACGTAAGCAAAAATATACGATGAATCTGAGTACTAAACAAAAACAGCACCTTAAAGGTCTGGCACATCCGCTCAAGCCTGTAGTTATGCTTGGCAACAATGGTTTGACCGAAGGGGTACTGGCCGAGATTGAACAAGCGCTGGAGCACCACGAATTAATCAAGGTGAAAATCGCCTCTGAAGACAGAGACACCAAGACCTTGATCGTGGAAGCAATCGTGCGCGAGACCGGCGCCTGTAATGTACAGGTCATCGGTAAAACGCTGGTGCTCTACCGCCCATCTAAAGAGCGTAAAATCTCGCTGCCACGCTAAGATTATCCTGAATTGAACACATTTACTGTGTAAAACGAGGGGTTTTTCTTTAGCAGGTGAGCAAAATGCCATGCTCCTTGAGTTGATAAAAGGCCGCTATGCGGCCTTTTTCCTATCTTTACAATCTATCAACATCTGTCCGGGGATGCGAATTACAGGTAATCAACCTTGGTAATTTCGAATTCCACTTCGCCGCCTGGCGTACGGATGGTGACGACATCGTCCTGCTCTTTCCCCACCAGACCGCGTGCGATTGGCGAGTTTACTGAGATCAGATTCTGCTTAAAATCAGCCTCGTCATCACCCACGATGCGGTAGGAGACCTCTTCGTCCGTATCCAGGTTGATCACGGTGACGGTAGAGCCAAAAATCACGCGTCCGTTATTTGGCATTTTTGTGATATCAATCACCTGCGCATTTGACAGCTTGGCTTCGATATCTTTGATACGCCCTTCGCAGAACCCCTGCTGCTCACGCGCGGCGTGATACTCAGCATTCTCTTTCAGATCGCCATGCTCACGTGCTTCCGCAATGGCGGCGATGATTTCAGGGCGGCGAACAGATTTCAAAAAATCCAGCTCTTCACGCAGTTTTTCAGCACCACGTAAGGTCATCGGAATAGCTTGCATTTGTTATACCTCTTTGACATTCCTGTTAGGTACGGTTAACCGACCCGACTACTGGCCCCGCAGGCATCACAGCCTGGCACAGGTCAGAAGCAAAAGAAAACTGACCCGGAAACAATGTTCCAGGTCAGCAGCAATTTTTCAGTTTGATACGTATTTTAACGCGAAGTTCAGTATGGGTCATCGTTTACTTTACAGGGCGTTGGGCCGTAGTATGACGGTTTGTTTCCGGGTTGTTAGCGCGAGATTATGCGATTTTCCAGATTTATCATCGGATTGACCACCACTATTGCGTTCACTGTCCAGGCAGCGAACGTTGATGAGTATATTAATCAGCTGCCCGATGGCGCCAATCTTGCCCTGGTCGTGCAAAAGGTAGGAGCTCAGGCGCCTGAGATTGATTATCACAGCCAGCAGATGGCGCTGCCTGCCAGTACCCAAAAGGTGATCACGGCGCTGGCTGCCCTGCTGCAGCTTGGGCCCGACTTTCGTTTTACGACCACGCTTGAAAGCAAAGGCAACATTGAGAACGGTGTGCTGAAAGGCGATCTTATTGCCCGTTTTGGCGGCGATCCGACATTTAAGCGTCAGGATATCCGCAACATGGTCGCCGTGCTAAAGAAGTCTGGCGTACAGCGGATTGAAGGCAATGTGCTTATCGATACGTCCATTTTTGCCAGCCACGATAAAGCCCCCGGCTGGCCGTGGAATGATATGACTCAGTGCTTTAGCGCCCCGCCCGCGGCCGCGATCGTCGATCGCAACTGCTTCTCCATTTCGTTATACAGCGCGCCCAAACCGAACGATTTAGCCTTCATTCGGGTGGCCTCTTACTATCCGGTCAACATGTTCAGCCAGGTGCGTACCCTGGCGAAAGGTTCCCCGGAAGCGCAGTACTGCGAACTGGATGTCGTCCCGGGCGATTTGAACCGCTTTACCCTGACCGGCTGCCTGACGCAGCGGGCCGATCCACTGCCGCTGGCCTTCGCCATTCAGGATGGCGCAAGCTATGCCGGGGCGATCCTTAAGAATGAACTGAAGCAGGCCAACATCACTTACAGTGGTACCCTGCTGCGTCAGACGCAGAGCAACGAGCCCGGCACCGTGATTGCCAGTAAGCAGTCGGCGCCGCTGCACGATCTGCTGAAGATCATGCTGAAAAAATCGGACAACATGATTGCGGATACCGTATTTCGCATGATTGGGCATGCCCGCTTTGGCGTACCTGGCACCTGGCGTGCCGGTTCAGATGCGGTTCGTCAGATCCTCCGCCAGCAGGCTGGCATCGATCTTGGCAACACCATCGCGGTCGATGGTTCGGGTCTGTCGCGCCATAACCTGATCTCTCCTGCCACCATGATGCAGGTCCTTCAGTACATTGCTCAGCACGACACTGAACTAAACTTTATCTCAATGCTGCCGCTCGCCGGTTATGACGGCTCCCTGCAGTACCGTGCGGGCCTGCACGCCGCGGGCGTCGATGGCAAAGTCTCCGCCAAAACGGGCTCCCTGCAGGGGGTGTATAACCTTGCCGGGTTTATCACCACCGCCAGCGGACAGCGGATGGCATTTGTGCAGTATCTTTCTGGCTACGCGGTGGAACCTGCCGACCAGCGTAACCGCCGTATCCCGCTGGTGCGCTTTGAAAGCCGGCTTTACAAGGACATTTATCAGAACAACTAGCGATGAAATTACTCATTGTTGAAGACGATCTGCTGTTACAGGAAGGACTGGCGCTGGCGCTCTCGGCTGAAGGTTACACGCTTGATTGCGCGGGTACCGCCGCCGAAGCTGATGGCCTTATCCAGAGCGGCGAATACAGCCTGGTGATCCTCGATCTTGGCCTGCCCGATAAAGACGGCGCCACCCTGCTAAGCCAGTGGCGCCGACGGGGTATCGATAATCCTGTGCTGATCCTGACCGCCCGCGACGCGCTGGAAGACCGGATTAACGGCCTGGACTCCGGTGCCGATGACTATCTGGTGAAGCCCTTTGCGCTGGCAGAACTTCAGGCGCGCGCCAGAGCGTTGATCCGGCGCTATCAGGGGCACAGCGATAACCTGCTCAGCGATGGCGATCTGACGTTAAATCTGCAAACCCAGCAGGTTTTACAGCAATCCCAGCCGGTCGAAGTGACCCCTAAAGAGTTTGCTCTGCTAACCCGGCTGATTATGCGCACCGGTCAGACCGTCCACCGGGAAACCTTACAGCAGGATATTTACTCCTGGCAGGACGATCCCGGCTCTAATACGCTGGAGGTGCATATTCATAATCTGCGACGCAAGCTGGGCAAAGACCGGATCAAAACGGTACGCGGCGTGGGATATCGCCTTGAGAGTCAAAAATGAACAGCATGCGCCGTCGTCTGATGGTGCTGTTGGCAGTCATTCTGCTTTTCTTTCAACTGATCAGCGTCATCTGGCTCTGGCATGAGAGCCGGGAGCAAATTAGCTTTCTGGTGAGCGAGACGCTGTCGGCAAAATCCCGCAACCAGCATGTCGAGAAAGAGATCCGGGAGGCGATCGCCTCGTTGCTGGTCCCTTCACTGGTGATGGTCGGGTTTACCCTGCTCTTCTCTTTCTGGGCCGTCAGCTGGATCACCCGTCCGCTGAATCAGCTACGCACCAGCCTTGCGAACCGTTCTGCCGATAATCTTACGCCGCTGCCGATGTACTCCGATATGGAGGAAATAGGCGCCGTCACCACCTCGCTGAATCAACTGCTCGCCCGGCTGGATCAAACCATTCAGCAGGAGCGCCTGTTCACCGCTGATGCCGCACATGAGCTGCGTACGCCGCTGGCGGGTATTCGCCTGCATCTGGAGCTGATGGCGCAGTCAGGCTCGCCCCAGGCGACGACGCTGATTACCCGAATCGATCAACTGATGCATACCGTAGAGCAGCTGCTAATGCTGGCCCGGGCGGGTCAAGCTATGGCCAGCGGCCACTACGACACGGTTAACTGGAGCGAAGCCATTATTGCGCCGCTGGCGCTGGAGAATGAGGTAAAAAGCCATACCCTCATCTGGCCGCAGGCGAGCCCACAGAACGTACAGGGCGATGCAATCCTCTTACGGCTAATGTTGCGCAATTTGCTGGAAAACGCGGTGCGTTACAGCCCGGCGGGAACCACTATTGAAGTCGCCATGCAGGAGGTCGACGGCGGTACGCAGGTGAGCGTCAGCGATCAGGGGCCTGGCATAGATGAAGCCCATCGCCAGTCGATTACCGAGCCGTTTCGCCGCATCGATCAACGCTATGGCGGAAGCGGGCTGGGGCTGAGCATCGTTCAGCGTATTGTACAGCTGCATCGCGGCAAGCTGACGCTGGAGAATCGCCCCGAAGGCGGCTTGATAGTCACCTGCTGGCTGCCAGAAACACTGAATTAAAAAGCCCCCTTGATAAGGGGGCTCTTGACGGTCTTAACGCTTATAGATGAATTCGACGCCTTCTTCGTCATCTTCATCCCAGTCGTCATCCCACTCTTCGTCGTCTTCTTCCACCTGCTCTTCAAGCTGCTGACGGTGGTAGTCATCCCACATGAATTCGACTTTCTCAGGCTGTTTCGCTTCTTCTGCCTGCGTTACCGGGTTCTCGATGATGAAGGTCATCACATCCCAGCACAGCTCTTTCACGCCCATCTGGCTTGCGGCGGAGATGAGATAGTACTTGTCTTCCCAGCCCATCGCTTCGGCAATGGCTTTCGCCTTCGCTTCGGCTTCCGCTTTATCCATCAGGTCGATCTTGTTGAAGACCAGCCAGCGCGGCTTGGCAGCCAGTTTGTCGCTGTATTTTTCCAGCTCGCCGATAATGATACGGGCGTTTTCCACCGGATCGGAACCGTCGATAGGATCGATATCGATGAGGTGCAGCAGAACGCGGCAACGCTCAAGGTGCTTCAGGAAGCGAATACCCAAGCCCGCCCCTTCGGCAGCGCCTTCGATCAGGCCCGGGATATCGGCCACGACGAAGCTCTTCTCGTTGTCCATACGCACTACGCCGAGGCTAGGGACCAGGGTGGTAAACGGATAGTCGGCCACTTTTGGTTTGGCCGCAGAGACAGCACGGATAAAGGTGGATTTACCTGCGTTTGGCATCCCCAGCATACCCACGTCCGCCAGCAGCATCAGTTCCAGCTGCAGATCGCGCTTATCACCCGGCGTACCCATCGTCTTCTGACGCGGGGTACGGTTAACGGAGGATTTGAAACGGGTATTACCCAGACCATGCCAGCCGCCTTTAGCGACCATCAGGCGCTGACCATGCTTGGTCATATCACCCATGGTTTCGCCAGTACCCTGATCGATAACGCGCGTTCCGACAGGGACTTTAACCGTGACGTCTTTTCCGCGTTTACCGGTACAGTCACGGCTCTGGCCATTCTGACCGCGCTCAGCACGGAATGATTTTTCGAAACGGTAATCGATCAGGGTGTTGAGGTTTTCGTCCGCCTCTAACCACACGTCACCGCCGTCGCCGCCGTCGCCGCCGTCAGGGCCGCCACGGGGAATGTATTTTTCGCGGCGGAAGCTTACGCAACCATTACCGCCATCACCTGCCACGACCAGGATCGTTGCTTCATCAACAAACTTCATTTTACTCTCCGTAAATCATTCGCCTGAGCGGGGGCCGCTTCATTTTTGCGCCAACGTCCCCAAAGACGATGACCAATGGCGGAATACATCGCGCCCGCAACCACGACAAACGCACCGAGATAAGCCAACAGGTTTAACATCGGTTTGACGAAGAAATCGGGCCAGGCCATTGATAATAAATCTGAAAATAACAGTGTAAACAGTGGTGTCAGCGTAATCAGCGCACTTACCTGCGCTGCCTGCCAGCGCGCCATTGCTTCTGCCAGCGCGCCATAACCCACTAACGTGTTCAGACCACAAAAGATCAGACACGCCAGCTGCCAGTCGCTTAACTGGGAAATGACTCCCGGCTTCGCCAGTGGCAACAGGGCAATAGTACATAAAGTGTACAGCAAAAACAGAATCTGCTGTGACGCCAGACGGCGTAATAACACCTTTTGCGCGACGCCATAACTCACCCATACCGCCGCCGCGCCCACCCCGAAAATTACACCCCAGGTGTAATCCGTCAGGCGGGTAAAAATCTCTATCAGACTGGTATTGAAGAACAACACCAGACCGCAAAGCAGCATCAGTGCCCCGATAATCTGCGTGCCGCGCATCTTCTCCTTCAGGATAAAGACGCTGGCAACCATCATGCCTACCGGCGAGAGCTGGCCAATTACCTGCGAGGCCGTGGGACTGAGGTATTGCAGGGAAGAACTGAACAGAATGAAGTTCCCGAACAGGCCGCCTGTCGCAATCGCCAGCAGCACCAGCCAGCGCGGTTTGCGAAAGATGCGCAGCGGAGGAAGCTTACCCTTTAGCGCAAGGATAATGCCCAATCCAATACCGGCCATCAGGAAGCGGTAGAAGACCACCGTTGGCGGCTCCATCACTTCCAGTACCTGCTTCATTGCAATTGGCAGCGCACCCCAGCACATTGCGGTAGTGAGCGCCAAAAGAATACCAATGCCGGCCTGCTGCTTCATGCCCGTTTTCCCTACCGAAAAAATTACCGGGTTTCCAATGTAAAAAGCCCCGCAACACGTTGCGGGGCTTTAATCCGTTACCGGACCGAGAAAACCTTACTCAGCAACAATGCTGATGTATTTACGGTTGTTCGGGCCTTTAACTTCAAATTTCACTTTACCGTCTGCTTTAGCAAACAGAGTGTGGTCACGACCGCAACCTACGTTGTTACCCGCGTGGAACTTAGTGCCACGCTGACGAACGATGATGCTACCCGCCAGAACGGTTTCGCCACCGAAACGCTTAACGCCGAGGCGTTTAGCTTCTGAATCGCGACCGTTACGTGTGGAGCCGCCAGCCTTTTTATGTGCCATTTAAATCTCTCCTCAGGTCTTAGGCGCTGATGCCAGTAATTTTCACATCAGTGAACCACTGACGGTGGCCCTGCTGCTTACGGTAGTGTTTACGACGACGAAACTTAACGATTTTAACTTTCTCGCCACGACCATGAGCAACAACTTCAGCTTTGATAACGCCGCCATCAACGAAAGGAACGCCGATTTTGACTTCTTCACCGTTTGCGATCATCAGAACTTCAGCGAATTCAATAGATTCGCCAGTTGCGATGTCCAGCTTTTCCAGGCGAACGGTCTGACCTTCGCTTACTCGGTGTTGTTTACCACCACTTTGGAAAACCGCGTACATATAAACTCCGCTTCCGCGCACATCCTCGTGTGATTCAGAGTGCGCTATAAATATTCACAATAGGGCGCGAATATTACGCAAAACGCGAGCCTTTGACAAGTGCTACAGTCAATACATGAAGAAAAAAAACACAACACGTACGGTAACGTTTATCTGCCGCGTTTTTTCAGTACAATCAGCGCTACTATTGATAAACCGAACCCTTCGTTAGCCCATTTGACATGTGGTAAACAGGACTTAAAGCCCGGCTTTTGCGATGAATTTAGAAAAAATCAATGAGTTAACCGCGCAAGATATGGCGGGTGTGAATGCAGCGATCCTGGAACAGCTCGATTCTGACGTTCAACTAATCAATCAGTTGGGTTATTACATCGTCAGCGGCGGGGGTAAACGCATCCGTCCGATGATCGCTGTGCTGGCCGCCCGCGCGGTCGGCTATCAGGAGAACGCGCACGTAACGATCGCAGCGCTGATCGAATTTATCCATACCGCCACGCTGCTGCATGATGACGTTGTCGATGAGTCCGATATGCGTCGTGGCAAAGCCACTGCCAACGCCGCGTTCGGCAATGCAGCCAGCGTACTGGTAGGCGATTTTATCTATACGCGCGCTTTCCAGATGATGACCAGCCTGGGATCGTTGAAGATCCTGGAAGTGATGTCCAAAGCGGTGAACGTCATCGCGGAAGGTGAAGTTCTGCAGCTGATGAACGTCAACGACCCGGACATCACCGAAGAGAGCTACATGCGGGTGATCTACAGCAAAACCGCCCGTCTGTTTGAGGCCGCTGCCCAGTGCTCCGGTATTCTGGCCGGCTGTACTGACGAGCAGGAGCGTGGGCTGCAGGATTACGGGCGCTACCTTGGCACCGCCTTCCAGCTGATTGACGATCTGCTCGACTATAGCGCCGACGGCGAAACGCTCGGCAAGAACGTCGGTGATGACCTGAACGAAGGTAAACCGACGCTGCCGCTGCTGCATGCTATGCGTAACGGCACCCCTGAGCAGGCTAAGCTTATCCGCGAAGCCATTGAGCAAGGAAACGGCCGACACCTTCTGGAACCAGTACTGGAAGCAATGGCAACCTGTGGTTCCCTGGAATGGACGCGCCAGCGTGCAGAGGAAGAGGCCGATAAAGCGATCGCCGCACTTCAGGTCATCCCTGACAGCCCATGGCGAGATGCCCTGATCGGGCTCGCGCATATTGCCGTTCAGCGCGATCGATAATCCTCAATGAACTCTCTTTTACGTGAAAAGAGAGTTCCAATAAGCTCCAGTTTTTATCCATCAAATTGTTAAATAATCCGCTTACAGGCCGCATGATTAAAGCCCTGGCAAAATCCGAATATTGCCTCCTGTAATGCGAACTTTTTAGAACCGATGTTCGAAGAAGGTATAGTAACACTGTCATTTAAGAGGAAATGACGTACATGTACCCGAACAGAGGGATAGCTGAATGGATAAGAAATTTACCGACTGGCACTCGGCCGATATCATCGCCGCGCTGCGTAAAAAGGGAACATCGCTTGCTGCAGAATCCCGCCGTAATGGCCTGAGTTCATCCACCCTGGCAAATGCGCTGACCCGCCCCTGGCCAAAGGGAGAACTGATCATTGCTACGGCACTCGGCACTGACCCCTGGATTATCTGGCCATCGCGCTACCACGACCCGATCACGCACGAATTTGTCGACAGAACGCGCATGATGCGCCAGAAAAAACAAGAAAAAGAGCGCCAGGAATGACGCTCATCTAAACGGGACTAGCAACCCCCCGGTCAATGTGGCAGGGGGCTGCCGGGACGATTACTCGCCTTTTACACGCTCAATATTTGCACCCAGGGCGCGCAGTTTATCTTCAATGCGTTCATAGCCGCGATCGATGTGATAAATACGATCCACGAGCGTCGTACCTTCCGCAATACAACCTGCCAGCACCAGGCTCGCAGAAGCACGCAGATCGGTTGCCATCACCTGAGCACCAGACAGTTTCTCTACGCCATGACAGATCACGGTATTACTTTCGATCTCAGCGTGGGCGCCCATACGGATCAGTTCCGGTACGTGCATAAAACGGTTTTCAAAGATCGTTTCAGTGATCACACCCGTCCCTTCCGCCACCAGGTTCAGCAGAGTGAACTGGGCCTGCATATCGGTCGGGAATGCCGGATGCGGAGAGGTACGCACGTTAACGGCTTTCGGACGCTTACCGTGCATATCCAGGCTGATCCAGTCTTCGCCAGTTTCAACATCGGCACCGGCTTCGCGCAGTTTTGCCAGTACCGCGTCCAGCGTATCAGGCTGGGCGTTGCGGCAGACGATCTTACCGCCGGAGATGGCTGCAGCGACCAGGAAGGTCCCGGTTTCGATACGGTCAGGCAGGACGCGATATACACCACCACCCAGACGTGCAACGCCTTCAATGGTAATACGATCGGTGCCCTGACCGGTGATCTTCGCGCCCAGCGTATTCAGGAAGTTCGCGGTATCCACGATCTCCGGCTCGCGCGCGGCGTTCTCGATGATGGTGGTCCCTTCGGCCAGCGTCGCTGCGGACATGATGGTGACGGTAGCGCCAACGCTTACCTTGTCCATCACGATGTGGGCGCCTTTCAGACGGCCATTCACGGAGGCCTTCACGTAGCCCTCTTCCAGCTTAATTTCTGCGCCCAGCTTCTCAAGGCCAAAAATGTGCAGATCCACCGGACGCGCACCAATGGCGCACCCGCCCGGCAGAGAGACCTGGCCCTGCCCAAAACGGGCCACCAGCGGACCCAGCGCCCAGATGGATGCGCGCATGGTCTTCACCAGATCGTAAGGGGCTGAGAAGTTATTTACGTTGCTGGCATCGATCCATACGGATCCGTTACGCTCAACCTTGGTACCCAACTGGCCGAGCAGTTTCATGGTGGTATCAATGTCTTTCAGCTTCGGTACGTTCTGGATCTCTACCGGCTCTTCCGCAAGCAGTGCGGCGAAGAGGATCGGCAGCGCGGCATTTTTAGCGCCGGAAATTGTGACTTCGCCCTGGAGACGCGTCGGCCCCTGAACACGAAATTTGTCCATGTAATTACTCTCTGTATGAATTCAACCGTGCTGCGGGCAAATCACCCTCAGCTCAAAAACCGTTTAGTTTGCGATCGCGTGCCCACTCTGTAGGGGTAAACGCCTTGATCGACAGGGCATGGATACGATTATCCGCGATATATTCCATCAGCGGCGCATAGACAGCCTGCTGCTTCTTCACGCGGCTCATGCCGACAAAAATCTCACCCACAGCAATAACCTGAAAGTGGCTGCCGTCGCCGGAGACGTGGACTTCCTGAAGGGCAAGTGCGTTCATCAGCACTGTCTGGATTTCATGATTTTCCATGGGTTCTATATCATCTGGTAGTGAAAACAAGCCCAACATCTTAGAGCAAAGTGGCGCGGTCTTAAATAAGCAAAAAGCCCCGACGATGAAACTGTCAGGGCTTTTGATAGTAACGTACTGAAAAAATTAGCGGGGCAATACGTCTTCCGGCAGATTATAGAGCTGGGCCAGGGTGACGACATTGTCGCTGACGCCCGAAAGCGTCACCGGGATGCCCTGCTGCTTGCCCGTTGAGACCAGATGAACCAGCAACGCTACACCCGCCGTATCCACGCGAGAGATACCGCTCAGGTCGATACGGGAAACCCCCTTCATGGCATCGTCCCGCGCATCCCACAGAGGATTCAGATAATCCTGATCCAGCTCGCCTGAGAGTAATAACGTCTCACCCTCACGGGTCCAGCTCAACTGCGACATAATTACTTGTTTCCTTCCAGGGTAATTTTCTGACGTGCGATGCTGTTCAGCTGCGCGGTCAGACCATCAATGCCCTTGGTACGCAGCAGATCGCTCCATTCGTTCTGCTTGGTGGTGATCATGCTGACGCCTTCCGCAATCATGTCGTAAGCCTGCCAGTTACCGCTCTGGGTGTTCTTACGCCACTGGAAATCCAGACGCACTGGCGGACGACCGTTCGGATCGACGATGGTCACGCGAATAGGCACGATGGTCGCAGAACCCAGCGGCTGTTCCGGTGCGATCTGATACGTCTGACCGTGGTACATGGCGAGAGCCTGACCGTAGGCCTGCTTCAGATATTCACGGAACGCAGCGAAATAGGCTTCGCGCTGCGCAGGCGTTGCGTCTTTGTAGTAACGGCCCAGCACCAGCGCGCCGGCATATTTCACCTGGACATAGGGCAGCAGTTCCTGGTCAACCACATCACGCAGGTAATCAGGATTGGAGCGGATCTTCGGCTGCTCATTTTTAAGGCGATCGAAGGTTTTCTTTGCTGCCTCATTCATCTGTTGATAAGGATTGCTCTGATCGGCTGCGTTAGCTGCAGTCAGAGGGGCAATCATCAGCATGGCAACCATTAACAGTCGTTTAATCATGAATTACTTCTCCTGAGATGAATTCGTCGTGCCAACAGGCGGCGTAATGTCACTCTGCGCAGGGGTCTGCGCAGCTTGATTCTCGTCACCCCCTTTACTGTTGCTGTTGTAAAGGAACTGACCAATCATATCTTCCAGCACCATGGCTGATTTCGTATCCTGAATCACGCCACCGTCTTTCAGGATAGTCGTTCCCAGCTCGGGATCCTCAAAACCGACGTTCAGCGCCAGATATTGTTCCCCTAACAGACCGGATGTACGGATAGAGAGGGAGCTGGTGTCAGGGATATGGTTGTAGCGCTCTTCGATATCCAGCGCCACGCGTGGCAGATAGGTTTTCTCATCGAGGGTGATATCGGCAACACGCCCTACTACCACCCCGCCAATACGCACCGGAGAACGGCTCTTCAGGCCACCGATGTTATCGAAGGTGGCATAAATACGGTATGTCGGCTCGGTGCGGATGGTCGTTACGTCCGCCACTTTAAAGCTTAAAAAGAGTGCTGCCAGCAGCGCCAGCAGGACAAATACGCCAACCCAAATTTCTACTTTTTTCGTTTGCATGAACTCATTTCCCAAACATCAGTGCGGTGAGCACAAAATCCAGAGCCAGTATGGCCAGCGACGAATGAACAACGGTACGGGTGGTTGCCCGGCTGATACCGGCAGAGGTCGGGATCGCATCGTAGCCATTGAACAGCGCAATCCAGGTGATCGTCACGGCAAATACCGCGCTTTTAATCAGGCAGTTAACCAGATCCAGACGCCAGTCAACGGCGCTTTGCATCGCTGACCAGAAGAAGCCGGCATCGATCCCTTTCCACTGCACGCCAACCATCGAACCGCCCCAGATGCCGACCGCGACAAAGAGGATCGTTAACAGCGGCAGCGAAATCATACCGGCCCAGAAGCGCGGCGAGATGACCCGACGCAGCGGATCCACGGCCATCATTTCCATACTGGAGAGCTGCTCCGTGGCGCGCATCAGGCCGATTTCAGCGGTCAGCGCTGAACCGGCACGCCCTGCGAATAACAGCGCGGCGACCACCGGCCCCAGCTCACGCAGCAGGGAGAGCGCCACCAGCATTCCGAGGCTGGTTTCTGCGCTGTAGGTGGTGAGAACCAGATACCCCTGCAGCCCCAGCACCATCCCGATAAAGACCCCGGAAACGATGATAATGAGCATCGACAGCACGCCGACATTATACAGCTGGCGTACCAGCAGAGGGGCATGTTTGCGGAATTCCGGTTTCCCGACCAGCGCATTGAATAACATCAACCCGGCACGCCCGAACGTCCTGATGGTTTTTATGCCACGGTGTCCGAGAGCGGCCAACGCATTTAACAGCATGAGTGGCTTAACTCCCTATTCCCAATAGATCTTTATGATAATCACCCGCAGGATAACGGAACGGCACGGGGCCATCTGCAATGCCGTCGAGGAACTGACGAACTCGCGCATCGCTGTTGGTCTGCAATGATTGGGCACTGCCATGCGCCACAATTTTTTTATCCGCTACGATATAGGCGTAGTCGGCAATGCTCAGCACTTCCGGTACGTCGTGAGATACCACAATACAGGTTACACCCAGCGCGCTGTTCAGCTCAGAGATAAGTTTGACCAGCACGCCCATGGTGATAGGGTCCTGCCCGACAAACGGCTCATCGAACATGATCAAATCGGGTTCCAGCGCAATCGCGCGCGCCAGCGCCGCCCGGCGGGCCATACCACCAGAGAGTTCAGAAGGCATCAGCTTCGCCGCCCCACGCAGTCCCACAGCCTCGAGCTTCATCATCACGGTGCTTTTCAGCAGCGCCGGCGGCAGGCGCGTATGCTCGCGCAGCGGGTAGGCGACATTATCGAAGACATTCATGTCAGTAAATAGCGCCCCGGACTGGAACAGCATGCTCATGCGTTTACGCACGGTATAGAGGCGCGAACGTGACATCGCCGGAATATTTTCGCCATCAAAAAGGATCTCGCCCTCGCCTGGCGGAATTTGCCCCCCAATCAGGCGTAACAGCGTTGTTTTACCAATGCCGGAAGGGCCCATGATGGCGGTAATTTTACCGCGGGGCACGGTGAGAGAGATGTTGTCAAAAATGACCCGGCTGCTGCGCGTGAAGCTGACGCCACGGACATCGACTATATTCGCCTCATTCAGGCTCATGTACATTTCCTTTCTGTTGCCGGTTCAGGATCAGCTTGATGCCTGATTTCGCCGCAAACCCAACATTTTTACAGAATATTACCTCTGCAGGTAAGCGAAAGCTGGCATTTGTTTTACTTTTACAGCGCATAAAGTCAAAATTAGGATTCGTTACATCTACAGACAGTATGCAGCGGCAGAGATTTTTTCTCAGTGGACCGGCGAGTATACCTGAAGAAAGGACTTTTGATGCTTCTTGCAACGGCACTGTTAATAATTGGTTTACTTTTGGTGGTCTACAGTGCCGACCGTCTGGTGTTCTCCGCTTCTATCCTCTGCCGTTTGTTGGGTGTTCCCCCCCTGATTATTGGGATGACGGTGGTCAGCGTAGGCACTTCCCTGCCGGAGATCATCGTCTCTGCGGCCGCCTCGATGCACGATCAGGTTGATCTTGCGGTGGGAACGGCTATTGGCTCCAATATCGTCAATATCTTGCTCATCCTGGGCCTGGCTGCGCTACTGCATCCTTTTCGCGTGCATTCTGATGTTCTGCGGCGTGAATTACCGCTAATGTTAATTGTCAGCCTGCTGGCGGGTTATGTGTTATATGACGGGCAGTTCACCCTCAGCGATGGCATTTTTCTGCTGGCGCTGGCGGTCATCTGGCTGTTTTATATCGTGAAGCTTGCCCGGGCGGCAGAAAAGCAAGGCAGTGACACGTTAACCCGCGAACAGGTGGCAGAGCTGCCGCGTGAGGGGAACTTACCCGTCGCGCTGCTCTGGCTGGGCGTGGCGTTAATCATCATGCCCATGGCGACGCAGATGATTGTAGATAACGCTACGGTTCTGGCCAACTATTTCGCCATGAGCGAGTTAACCATCGGCCTGACGGTGATTGCCATTGGTACCAGTTTGCCTGAGCTCGCAACGGCTATCGCCGGGGCGCGTAAGGGTGAAGACGACATGGCGATTGGCAATATCATCGGCTCGAATATTTTTAATATTGCTATCGTGCTTGGCCTGCCTGCCCTGATTGCCCCTGGCGCGTTTAATCCGCTCGCGTTCAGCCGCGATTATGGGGTGATGGTCTTAGTCAGCGTAATTTTCGCCCTGCTCTGCTGGCGGCGAAAAAGGCAGATTGGTCAGGGCGCTGGTGCGCTGCTGACGGTGGGATTTGTCGTATGGATGGCGATGCTGTACTGGCTCTCGCCGCTTCTCTCTGGGTAAACGGAAACGCATTATGTCGCAAATAGAATTGCAGCCGGGTTTTGACTTTCAGAAAGCAGGAAAAGAGGTTCTGGAGATTGAACGTGAAGGTCTGGCGCAGTTAGATCAATACATTAATCAGGACTTTAGCCTGGCGTGCGAAAAACTTTTCCACTGTCCTGGCAAAGTCGTGGTGATGGGGATGGGTAAATCTGGCCATATTGGCCGTAAAATGGCAGCGACCTTCGCCAGTACCGGCACGAAAGCGTTTTTCGTCCATCCCGGCGAAGCGGCGCATGGCGATTTGGGTATGGTTTCGTCACAGGATATCGTCATTGCGTTATCCAACTCGGGCGAATCGAATGAGATCCTGGCGCTGATCCCGGTCCTGAAACGCCTGCACGTTCCCCTGATCTGTATTACGAGCCGTCCGGAGAGCAGCATGGCGCGCGCCGCAGATATCCACCTGTGCGTTAAAGTGCCAAAAGAAGCCTGTCCCCTGGGGCTGGCGCCGACCTCCAGCACCACTGCCGCGCTGGTTATGGGTGATGCGCTGGCCGTCGCCCTGCTGGAAGCGCGCGGCTTTACCGCCGAAGATTTCGCCCTCTCCCATCCGGGCGGTGCGCTGGGACGTAAACTGCTGCTGCGCGTGAATGATATTATGCATACGGGGGATGAAATTCCGCACGTCAGTAAAGAGGCCTCCCTGCGCGATGCGCTGCTGGAAATTACCCGTAAAAACCTGGGGATGACCGTCATCTGCAACGATCAGATGAAGATTGAGGGTATCTTTACCGATGGGGATCTCCGTCGCGTGTTCGATATGGGTGTGGATGTCCGTAAGCTGGGTATCGCCGATGTGATGACCTCAGGCGGCATTCGGGTGCGTCCCGGCACGCTGGCCGTTGAGGTACTGAACCTGATGCAGTCCCGCCATATCACCTCCGTTATGGTTGCCGATGGCGACCAGTTACTGGGTGTGGTACATATGCATGATCTTTTGCGCGCAGGCGTAGTGTAATGAAGGATAAGACAATGATTAATACGGGTGCATCCCTTGCAACCTGTTATGGCCCGGTAAGCGCGCAGATGATGTCGCAGGCCGAGAAAATTCGCCTGCTGATCCTGGATGTGGATGGCGTGCTGTCAGACGGCCTGATTTACATGGGCAATAATGGTGAAGAGCTGAAAGCGTTCAACGTGCGTGATGGCTATGGGATTCGCTGTGCCCTGACGTCTGGCATAGAAGTTGCCATCATCACCGGACGTAAGGCTAAACTGGTAGAAGATCGGTGCGAAACGCTGGGCATTACCCATCTCTATCAGGGGCAATCCGATAAGATGGTCGCTTTCAGGGACTTACTTGGTAAACTTGCCATCGCCCCGGAAAACGTTGCCTATGTCGGAGACGATCTTATTGACTGGCCAGTGATGGCAGAAGTTGGGCTTAGCATCGCCGTGGCCGATGCCCATCCGCTTTTGATCCCACGCGCTGACTATGTCACCCGGATTAACGGTGGCCGTGGCGCAGTACGAGAAGTCTGCGACCTGTTACTGCTGGCGCAAGGTAAGCTTGATGAGGCCAAAGGGCAATCGATATGAGTAAAACCAGACGTTGGGTTATTATTCTGCTAACGCTTGTCGCACTGGTACTGATTGGTGTGAATCTCGCTGACCGGGACGACGAACAAGCGCCTACGGTCAACACCAACGATCCAACGTATAAAAGCGATCACAGCGATACCGTCGTTTACAGCCCGGAAGGGGCGCTGAATTATCGCCTTATCGCTCAGCACGTTGAGTATTTTTCCGAACAGGGCGTCTCATGGTTTACTCAACCCGTGATGACCACGTTTGATACCGATAAAATTCCGACATGGTCGATTAAAGCAGATCGGGCAAAACTGACGAATGACCGTATGCTTTATCTGTATGGCCATGTTGAAGTGAATGCGCTGACCGCAGATGCGCAGTTGCGCAAAATCACGACCGATAACGCACAGATAAACCTTGTGACGCAGGATGTAACATCGCAGGATCTGGTCACGTTATACGGCACAACATTTAATTCCAGCGGTCTGAGAATGCGCGGGAACTTACGCAGCAAGAACGCAGAGCTGATTGAAAAGGTTAGAACCTCTTATGAAATTCAAAACAAACAAACTCAGCCTTAATTGTGTTATAGCCAGCGCCCTGCTGGCCCTTAGCCTGCCTGCGCTTGCTGTGACGGGTGATACCGAGCAGCCGATTCATATCGAATCCGATACGCAATCACTCGATATGCAAGGCAACGTGGTGACCTTTACCGGCAACGTGGTTGTGACTCAGGGCACCATCAAAATTAATGCCGACAAAGTGGTGGTGACGCGTCCTGGCGGTGAGGACGGGAAAGAGATTATCGATGGCTACGGCAACCCGGCCACCTTCTATCAGATGCAGGATAACGGCAAGCCGGTGAAAGGCCACGCCTCCCAGATGCACTACGAGCTGGCGAAAGATTTCGTTGTCCTTACCGGTAATGCGTATCTGGAGCAGCTCGACAGCAACATCAAGGGCGACAAGATCACCTACCTGGTCAAAGAGCAGAAAATGCAGGCCTTCAGCGAGAAAGGCAAACGCGTGACCACCGTACTGGTTCCATCGCAGCTGCAGGACAAAAATAGCAATCAGGCCCCGGCACAGAAAAAGAGTAACTAATTCGTTATGGCAACATTAACTGCAAAGAATCTCGCCAAAGCCTATAAGGGCCGCCGCGTCGTGGAAGATGTCAGTTTGACCGTCAACTCCGGCGAGATTGTCGGCCTGTTGGGTCCTAACGGTGCAGGTAAAACCACCACCTTTTATATGGTGGTGGGCATTGTTCCGCGCGACGCGGGTAACATCATTATTGATGAAGAAGATATCAGCCTGCTGCCCCTGCACGCCCGTGCGCGCCGCGGGATCGGTTATCTGCCGCAGGAAGCCTCAATTTTCCGTCGTCTGAGCGTTTTCGATAACCTGATGGCGGTGCTGCAGATCCGCGATGATCTGACCGCCGAACAGCGTCAGGATCGCGCCAACGAGCTGATGGAAGAGTTCCATATCGAACACCTGCGCGACAGCATGGGCCAGGCGCTCTCCGGCGGTGAACGCCGCCGTGTGGAAATTGCCCGTGCGCTGGCGGCTAATCCGAAATTTATTCTGCTCGATGAACCGTTTGCCGGGGTTGACCCCATTTCGGTTATCGATATCAAACGTATTATTGAGCATCTGCGCGACAGTGGCCTCGGGGTTCTCATCACCGACCACAACGTACGTGAGACGCTGGCGGTGTGTGAGCGTGCCTATATCGTCAGCCAGGGCCACCTCATCGCCCACGGTACCCCGCAGCAGATCCTCGAAGACGATCATGTTAAGCGCGTGTATCTTGGGGAAGACTTCAGACTCTGATAGGGTAGAAGTTAAGACTCGCGTAAACGGAGAAAAATGCTCTGAACATGAAGCAAGGTTTGCAATTAAGGCTCAGCCAACAGCTGGCAATGACGCCGCAGTTACAACAGGCTATTCGTCTGTTGCAACTGTCGACGCTGGAACTGCAGCAGGAGCTCCAGCAAGCGCTGGAGAGTAACCCTCTGCTCGAGCAAACCGATCTTCACGATGAGGTAGAAACGCAACAAAGCCAGGATAACGAGACCCTCGACACGGTGGATGCTCTTGAGCAAAAAGAGATGCCTGACGAGCTCCCTCTCGATGCCAGCTGGGATGAGATCTACACCGCCGGCACGCCATCCGGTACGCGCGCAGACTACCAGGATGACGAGCTGCCGGTCTATCAGGGCGAGACCACCCAGTCACTGCAGGATTACCTGATGTGGCAGGTGGAGCTGACGCCGTTCTCCGATACCGATCGCGCCATCGCCACCTCCATTGTGGATGCCGTGGATGAGACCGGCTATCTGACCGTGTCGCTGGACGATATTCTGGAGAGCATAGGCGATGACGAGATTGAGCTTGAAGAGGTCGAAGCGGTCCTGAAACGCGTTCAGCGCTTTGACCCGATTGGCGTTGCCGCGAGAGATCTCCGTGACTGCCTGCTCATTCAGCTTTCGCAGTTTGTTAAAGAGACCCCGTGGCTGGAAGAGGCCCGGCTTATCATCAGCGAACATCTGGATCTGCTTGCCAACCACGATTTCCGCTCACTGATGCGCGTCACGCGGCTGAAAGAGGAGATCCTGAAAGAGGCGGTCAACCTGATCCAGTCGCTGGATCCGCGCCCGGGGCAATCTATCCAGACCAGCGAGCCGGAGTATGTTATTCCCGATGTGCTGGTGCGCAAACATAACGGTCTGTGGACCGTAGAGCTGAATTCCGACAGCATTCCCCGCCTGCAAATCAATCAGCAATACGCCTCAATGTGCACCAGCTCGCGCAACGACTCGGATAACCAGTTTATCCGCAGTAATCTGCAGGAAGCCCGCTGGCTGATCAAAAGCCTTGAGAGCCGCAATGATACACTACTGCGCGTCAGCCGCTGCATCGTGGAGCAGCAACAGGCGTTTTTTGAGCAGGGTGAAGAGTTTATGAAACCGATGGTGCTGGCGGATATCGCCCAGGCCGTCGAGATGCATGAGTCGACCATTTCTCGCGTGACGACGCAGAAGTATCTGCACAGTCCGCGTGGCATTTTTGAGCTTAAGTATTTTTTCTCCAGCCATGTCAACACCGAAGGCGGCGGCGAAGCCTCGTCGACGGCCATTCGGGCGCTGGTGAAAAAATTGATCGCCGCGGAAAACCCCGCGAAACCGCTGAGTGACAGTAAGTTGACCACCATGCTGTCCGAACAAGGTATCATGGTGGCACGCCGCACTGTTGCGAAGTATCGAGAGTCTTTATCCATTCCGCCGTCAAACCAGCGTAAACAACTGGTCTGACACAACCGATAAGGAAGACACTATGCAGCTCAACATCACAGGACACAATGTCGAAATCACTGAATCCCTGCGTGAATTTGTGAATACCAAATTCGCTAAGCTCGAGCAGTATTTCGAGAGGATCAACCAGGTCTATGTTGTGTTAAAAGTGGAAAAAGTGACTCATATCTCGGATGCTACCTTGCACGTCAACGGGGGCGAAATCCATGCCAGTGCGGAAGGGCAGGACATGTACGCGGCTATCGACGGCTTGATTGACAAGCTGGCACGACAGCTAAACAAACATAAAGACAAACTGAAACAACACTAATTGTCCGGGCAGTTAACGGGTGCAGGACGGCCTGTTGTGAAACACAACGGGCCCTTTGTACAGTTAGCGCTTAGGTGAAATTATGATGAATAACGATTCCACTCTACAACTGAGCAGTGTCCTTAATCAGGAATGTACCCGCAGTGCCGTTCACTGCCAGAGCAAAAAACGTGCGCTGGAGATCATCAGTGAACTGGCCGCAAAACAGCTGAGTCTGGCGCCACAAGTGGTATTTGAAGCGATCCTCACCCGCGAAAAAATGGGCAGTACCGGCATCGGTAACGGCATCGCCATTCCACATGGCAAACTGGAAGAGGATACTCTGCGCGCTGTAGGGGTGTTTGTTCAACTGGAAACACCTATCGCCTTCGATGCCATTGATAACCAGCCGGTCGATCTGCTGTTTGCCCTGCTGGTGCCAGCCGATCAGACCAAAACGCATCTGCACACGCTCTCGCTGGTGGCTAAACGTCTGGCGGATAAAACCATCTGTCGTCGTTTACGCGCGGCGCAGAGCGACGAAGAGCTTTATCAAATTATTACAGAAACGGAAGGCAATCAGGATGAGGCGTAATCGGGTGATGGCTTTAACATCTGTGGTCCTGAGGAGAAACGGTACATGGTGCTGATGATCGTCAGCGGGCGTTCGGGCTCCGGGAAATCGGTCGCCCTGCGCGCACTGGAAGATATGGGCTTTTACTGCGTGGATAACCTGCCGGTGGTGCTTCTGCCCGAGCTGGCCCGTTCGCTGGCGGATCGGCAGATCTCTGCGGCAGTCAGCATCGACGTGCGTAACATGCCTGAATCGCCGGAGATCTTTGAGCAGGCGATGAGCAACCTGCCGGAGGCCTTTTCACCTCAGCTGCTGTTCCTTGATGCCGATCGCAACACGCTGATTCGCCGCTACAGTGACACCCGCCGGCTGCATCCGCTCTCCAGTAAAAACCTGTCGCTGGAAAGTGCCATTGACCAGGAGAGCGATCTGCTGGAGCCGCTGCGCTCGCGCGCCGATCTGATCGTCGATACCTCAGAGATGTCGGTCCATGAGCTGGCGGAGATGCTGCGTACTCGATTACTGGGTAAACGCGAACGCGAGCTGACGATGGTCTTTGAATCGTTCGGCTTTAAGCACGGTATCCCTATCGATGCAGACTACGTGTTTGATGTGCGCTTCTTACCGAACCCGCACTGGGATCCGAAGCTGCGCCCGATGACCGGCCTGGATAAGCCGGTTGCTGCCTTCCTTGACAGACATACGGAAGTGCATAACTTTATCTATCAGACGCGCAGCTATCTTGAACTCTGGTTGCCGATGCTGGAGACAAACAATCGCAGCTACCTGACGGTGGCGATTGGCTGTACCGGGGGCAAACACCGTTCGGTCTATATTGCTGAGCAACTGGCTGACTATTTCCGCTCGCGCGGTAAAAACGTGCAGTCCCGTCATCGTACGCTGGAAAAACGTAAAACATGACCGTAAAGCAGACCGTTGAAATCACCAACAAGCTGGGCATGCATGCGCGCCCGGCGATGAAGTTATTTGAACTGATGCAGGGATTTGACGCGGAAGTTCTGCTGCGTAACGACGAAGGCACCGAAGCCGAAGCCAACAGCGTAATCGCTCTGCTGATGCTGGATTCGGCAAAGGGCCGTCAGATCGAAATTGAGGCCACCGGCCCGCAGGAAGTGGAGGCGCTGGCAGCGGTTATTGCGCTGTTCAACGCCGGGTTTGATGAGGATTAATGCAGCTTATTGGCCTGCATAAATCCTTCCCCACCGAGCTGGCGCATCTGGCGCAGGATCCATGCCTGACGGCTACGTACATAGCCTGATGGCGCACTGGCCTTAAAGCGAATCGGGTTCGGTAACACAGCCGCCAGCAGCGCGGCCTCCGACGCCGTCAGACGGCTGGCAGGTTTGTTGAAATAGCGCTGCGCCGCAGCTTCGACACCAAATATCCCTTCGCCAAATTCCGCGATATTGAGATATACGGTCAGGATCCGTTTCTTACTCCACACCGTTTCGATACCCAGCGTAAGCCCGGCTTCAAAGCCCTTTCTCACCCAGCTGCGACCGTCCCATAAAAACAGGTTTTTCGCCGTCTGCTGAGAAAGCGTCGATGCTCCGCGGATACGGCTCTCGTTACGATCGTTATGCGCTAGCGCCTTCTCGATCGCCCCGACGTCAAACCCCCAGTGCTGAGGGAATTTTTGATCTTCGGCGGCAATCACGGCCAGCCCCATCCAGGGGGAGATCTCATCCATACTCACCCAGTCAGAGTGCGCAACGTAGCTGAAATTACCGCTCAGCCAGTTGCTCACCTGACGTTCAACCATTACCGCTGAAAACGGCACCGGCAGGAAGCTGAACAGGGCGATGCCCCCACCCCAGAAGACCGCCATAACCAACAGAATGCGAATGACGATCCGTCTTAACCAACCCGCTTTCGGACGTCTTAACTTCATGCAGCGAGCACCAGTACGCGCGTAACCAGCTTCTCAATGCCCGTCGCCGCTTCCGCAATAGTTTGTGCCAGCATGTAAGCGGGTGTGGTGACGATCCTGTTCTCTTCGTCGACCACGATATCATCCACCGGACAGGGGATATGCTCACCGCCCATATCCTCGATAGCCTCAGCAGTATCAATATCCGTTCCGATGGTCAGGCGCAGCGGCATATCAAAAATGGCCGGCAACATCGCAGGGGCGATACAGATAAAGCCCAACGGTTTGCCGGCTTCATGCATCTGCAGCGCCAGCGCTTTTAAATCACCGTCTACCCGGCAACCACTCCCCTGGGCGGCAAAATCACTCAGGTTTTTTGCCGCGCCAAAACCGCCTGGCACAATCAGTGCGTCCAGCTCGGTAGCCCGCGCCTCGCTGAGCGGACGAACCTGTCCACGGGCGATCCGCGCAGCCTCAATCAGGACATTACGGCTCTCGGCCATCGTTTCGCCGGTCAGGTGGTTGATCACGTCTACCTGGGTTTTATCCGGTGCGAAGCAGACCGCTTCGGCGCCGTTACGCGCCAGAGCCAGTAGCGTCAAAACAGCTTCATGAATTTCAGAACCATCGTAAACACCACACCCGCTGAGTACCACGCCAACCTTTTTCATCCTGCGATCCCTCTCGAAAAATGTTAAATGCACATTAAAGATTCTGATTAAAACGGTATGCTTCACACATTTAACTGATTCATGTAACAACGTATTTAAGATTTGCTATCTTAACTGCGTGCGGCCTAAAGTTTCCGGCTACGTCATTTACGAAAAAACTATTCCTATTCAGGCGCAGCCAAGATTTCCCTGGTGTTGGCGCAGTATTCGCGCACCCCGGTCTACCGGGGTCATTTTTTTCTGCTTTCCACCCAGGCTTTTAGCACGGCGACATCGTTCTGCCACTCCTGCTTCATCTCCTCAACCCATTCACCCACGTTATCTTCCCAAGCGGGTAAATCCGGAGACTGAATCTGCTGTCCAAGCTGCTGCAGATGGCGCAAACCCACCGATCCGGCCGCACCTTTGATCTTGTGTCCCTCTTCAACGATGCCTTTCTTGTCCCGCGCCGTCAGGTTTGACTCGAGCAAGTTTAAATAGCCCGGCATCATCTTCTCGAAGATGGCCAGGCCATCGGTGATCAACTTCGGACCAACCAGATCGATGTACTGCTCGAGCATGTCGATATCCAGCAAAGACTGTGCTTTCTCTGTATCTACCTTCGTCATGGTGCTCTCCTCTTCGTCACAGGTGTCCCAGAACTTCTTGATCATGGCGGTTAAGGCGGGTACCGCCAGCGGTTTGCTCAGTACATCGTCCATACCGGCATCCAGGTACTCTTTTTTGTCTTTCAGCACGTTGGCGGTCAGCGCCACCAGCGGCGGCAGTTCGTCGCTGGCGTAACGGCTCGTCAGTTCGCGCGAGATATCCAGCCCGGTCATGTCCGGCAACTGAATATCCAGCAGCACCAGGTCATATTCGCCCGGCGTGAACATCTCCAGCGCGGCTTTACCGGTCATAGCAACATCCACGCTGCTGCCCAGTTTCTCCATCACCGATCGCGCGACAATCACGTTCAGCTCGATATCTTCCACCAGCAGCACATGCAGGGCAGGCAGCGGCATATCATCATGGGCAAAGGTGTCCTCGACCTCTTCCGCCACTGCCGGGGCCCGAACGCTGAGTTTAAATACAGAGCCGTGCCCAGGGTTGCTGGTCACCGTGATATCACCGCCCATGCTCTTCGCCAGGCGGCGCGATACCGCCAGACCGATGCCGGTCCCGGTAGCGGGTTTGCCCCCGTGGCTGTCTTTAACCTGGTAATACATGGCAAAGATTTTGTCCTGCTCCTCCTGTGGAATACCAATCCCGGAATCTTCCACCTCGAAGTGCAGCATCTCCCCCTCGCCGTAGCGCACGCGAACTGCCACCTGGCCACTCTGGGTAAATTTGACCGCGTTGCTGATCAGGTTCCACAGGATCTGGCGCAGGCGCGTACCGTCGGTCACCACCTTATGCGGCAGCGGCAAGGTCGGCTCCAGCACAAAGCGTAGCCCTTTCTGCTGCGCCTGCAGACCGGAGAGGTTTTCCAGATCGGCCAGGAAGCTGGTGAAATCCACCGGCTGGTTATCCAGCTGGACTTTGCGCCGCTCCATCTTATCCATATCAATAATATCGTTGAAGATATTGCCGAGCGTAACCGCCGAGACATGGATGGTTTTAAGATATTTCTCCTGCTCGGCCGTCAGTTCGGTGTCGAGCAGAATGCGGCTTAACCCGACGATACCGTTAAGCGGAGTACGCAGTTCATGGCTGATAGTGGAGATAAAGGTCGTTTTATCCCGGCTGGCGCGCTCCAGCGCATCCTGGTAGCGCTTACGCTCGGTAATATCACGTCCGAAGCCCATCAGCCCGTGGCGTTTCCCGACGCGGTCGTAATAGGGCACTTTACGGATTTCGAAGCAGGCTTTGCGCCCGTCCGGGTAGTCGAGCCACTGCTCGTAGGTCAGGGAGACGTTGTGACGGAACACCTTCTCATCGGTTTCGATAACTTTGGCTGCCGCCTCCGGAGAGTAGACATCCTGCGGACGCAGATTGATAAGCTGTTTTTCGCTCTTTCCGGTCAGTAACTCCATCGCCCGGTTACAGCCGGAAAACTCTTTATCTTCATTGCGGTAGAAAACCAGGTCCGGGGAGGCATCAAGGAAAGAGCGCAGGAACGAAGACTGCTGCTCAAGCTGGATCTGCGTCTGCTCACGCTCTTTCATCTCGATTTTCAGCTGTTCCAGCGTAGTCTGGCGCTCAGCCTCCGCTTTTTCTCGATCTGAGATCTCCTGGTTCAGCTGAGCGATGTTGTCTTTTAGCTGCACGTTGAGCTTCAGATCGCGCTCGCGCATCTCTTCCAGCTTTTCCACCAGCCGGGTCAGCCGCTGGCGGGACTCCTCCAGTTGCTCAACTACTACCGAGAGGAAATAGACCGCCCAGGGCGTAATCAACAGGCCAAAGAAAATGGAACGTATAAGATCGATACTCTCAACCTGGCCATGGAGCACCATGGTAATGGCCATCTGCACCACAATCGCCAGCACTACCAGCGCCAGCGCCAGCAACAGGGAGAAGCGCACCAGGCCAAGCTTCATCATCAGATCGACATAGTATTGCGCCAGTAACCGAATTTGCTTCATAAGGGATCTCTTCACGACGTCATCGCACAATAATACTCAAATTCCAGGCAAGACGTTGAAGGTTGTGCAAAAAAGTGAGGGGTAAAACAGGGGATGCGCCTCACTTCCCGGGCAGGGAAGCGAGGCGGGAGGGGATCAGGAGCGCTTCAGCAGCAGCCAGAGGCTGATCACGAAGAAGGAGGCACTCGGCAACAGCGCGCCAATCACTGGCGGTATACCGTACACCAGCGTCAGCGGGCCGAAGATTTGGTCCAGAACGTAGAAGACAAAGCCGAAGCTGATACCTGTCACGACACGCACCCCCATCGGGACGCTACGCAGCGGGCCAAAGATAAACGACAGCGCCATCAGCATCATCACCGCCACCGAGAGCGGCTGGAAGACCTTGCTCCACATGTTGAGCTGATAACGTCCGGAATCCTGGCCACTCGATTTCAGGTACTTTACGTAGTTGTACAGGCCGCTGATGGAGAGTGCATCCGGATCCAGCGCAACCACACCGAGCTTATCCGGCGTCAGGTTGGTTTTCCAGGTGCCAGAGACCGTTTGCGACCCGGTGATCTGTTTTGGATCCTGCAGGTTTGATTCATCTACCTGCGACAGACGCCAGACCTTGTTATCAGTATCAAACGTGGCCGACGCGGCGTAACGCACCGCCTGCAGACGACGCTGGTCGTTAAAGCTGTAAATGCTCACACCGCCGAGGGAGTTATCGCCCGTGACGCGTTCGATGTAGACAAAGTTATTGCCATCTTTCGCCCACAGTCCCTGCTGGGTAGAGAGCAACGAGCCGCCATACATCATTTGCGCGCGGTAGTTACGCGCCATCTGTTCGCCCTGTGGCGCAACCCACTCGCCCATCGCCATGGTCAGCAATACCAGCGGGATGGCCGTTTTCATGACGGAGAGCGCCACCTGCATACGGGTAAAGCCGGAGGCCTGCATGACCACCAGCTCACTGCGCTGCGCCAGCATCCCCAGCCCCAGCAGCGCCCCTAACAGCGCCGCCATCGGGAAGAAGATTTGCACATCTTTTGGAATACTGAGCAGGGTATACATGCCCGCGCCCATGGCATCGTAGCTCCCCTGCCCGGCCTTTTTCAGCTGGTCCACAAATTTGATGATGCCGGAGAGCGACACCAGCATGAATAAGGTCATCATGATGGTGGTGAAAATGGTTTTACCGATATAGCGGTCAAGAACGCCAAACGCCTGCATTACACCGCTCCTTTACGCATAAACCGGGCCCGCACGCGGCGCATCGGCACGGTGTCCCACAGGTTGAGGGCAACGGCCAACAGCAGATAGAGTCCGTTAATCACCCATGTCCAGATAACCGGGTCAATTTTTCCTTTGCCACCGTTCGATTTGATCGATGTCTGCAGCAGGAAGAAGACCAGATAAAGCAGCATGGCGGGCAACATGGAGAGCACCCGTCCCTGACGTGGGTTTACCACGCTAAGCGGCACCACCATCAACGCCATCATAAAGACGGTAAACACCAGCGTGATTCGCCAGTGCAGCTCCGCGCGGGCGCGATTGGTATCGGTGTTGATCAGCGTGCGCATATCCATCTGCTCGGTATCGCTGGGATCCAGCGCAACCGCCTGATGACCAATAATTGCCTGATAGTTCTGGAAGTCAGTGATACGGAAATCACGCAGCAGCGCCGTACCTTCAAAGCGGGTGCCTTTGTTCAGCGTCACAATCTGCGAACCGTCTTTCCCCTGCGCCAGCTGACCGGAATCGGCCACCACGACAGAGGGACGGGCATTGCCCTTGGGACGGATTTGCGCAAGGAATACATCGTTAAAGCGGTTGCCATCCACGCTTTCGATAAACAGCACGGAGTTACCATCCGTTGCCTGCTGGAACTGCCCCTGGGCCAGCGCGGCCATACCAGGGTTGGCTTTCGCCTCAGCCAGCACTTCATCCTGATGACGAGAAGAGACAGGACCGGCCCACATAACGTTCACGGCGGCCACGATGCCGGTGAATAACGCCAGGAGCATAGCGGCTTTAACCAGAACCGCTTTGCTCAGACCGCACGCATGCATGACGGTGATTTCACTTTCGGTATAGAGTTTACCGAGCGTCATCAGCAGTCCGAGGAAAAGGCTAAGTGGCAGGATAAGCTGCGCCATTTCCGGCACGCCCAGCCCAAGCAGGGAAAGCACCAGATTTGTGGGAATTTCGCCATCAACAGCCGCGCCGAGGATCCTTACCAGTTTCTGACAGAAAAAGATCAGAAGCAGGATGAAGAGTATCGCCAGCTGGCTTTTGAGCGTCTCCCGCACCAGATATCTTATGATTATCACATTAAATACGCCCGTAAAAACCCGTCTCTTTGCAGGAAAATCGCTTGTTTCATGGCTTAAACGTCATTTATTCTCTTGAGTCGTCGAAATCATCGCTAAGATTAGAACACCCGACGGATTCGCGCTTCAGGAGTTATTATGACGTGCCGAAACCGTAATAACGTAAGATTAACACGAAGTCACCGCAACAGCGGGTACGAGTTACGAAAGGTTTCAATTCTATCCGTAGCTGTCGCTGTTGTCTTTAAGATTCAGGAGCGTAGTTCATGGAGTTCAGTGTAAAAAGCGGTAGCCCGGAGAAACAGCGGAGTGCCTGCATCGTTGTCGGCGTGTTTGAACCCCGCAGACTCTCTCCAATCGCCGAACAACTCGATAAAATCAGTGACGGCTACATCAGCGCCCTGCTGCGCCGCGGCGAGCTGGAAGGCAAACCGGGCCAGACATTGCTGCTGCATCATGTGCCAAACGTCCTCTCCGAGCGTATCCTGCTGATTGGCTGCGGCAAGGAGCGTGAGCTGGACGAGCGCCAGTACAAACAGGTCATTCAGAAAACGATCAATACGTTGAATGATACTGGCTCAATGGAGGCCGTCTGCTTCCTGACCGAACTGCACGTTAAAGGCCGCAACACCTACTGGAAAGTACGCCAGGCGGTTGAAACGGCCAAAGAGACCCTTTATAGCTTCGATCAGCTGAAAACCACCAAAAGCGAACCGCGTCGTCCGCTGCGTAAGATGGTCTTTAACGTCCCGACCCGTCGCGAGCTGACCAGCGGTGAACGCGCCATTCAGCATGGCCTGGCTATCGCAGCCGGTATCAAGGCCGCGAAAGATCTGGGCAATATGCCGCCAAACATCTGTAACGCGGGCTACCTTGCGTCGCAGGCGCGTCAGCTGGCTGACTCCTACAGCAAAAATGTCGTCACCCGCGTAATTGGCGAACAACAGATGAAAGAGCTGGGGATGCACTCCTACCTCGCCGTCGGCAACGGTTCACAAAATGAATCCCTGATGTCGGTCATTGAGTACAAAGGCAACCCGGCGGAAGATGCACGCCCGATTGTGCTGGTGGGTAAAGGCCTGACCTTCGACTCCGGCGGTATCTCCATCAAGCCTGCCGAAGGCATGGACGAGATGAAGTACGACATGTGCGGCGCGGCGGCGGTTTACGGCGTAATGCGCATGGTGGCCGAGCTGCAGCTGCCAATTAACGTCACTGGCGTGCTGGCGGGCTGCGAAAACATGCCGGGCGGGCGCGCCTATCGTCCAGGCGACGTCCTCACCACCATGTCCGGGCAGACCGTTGAAGTCCTGAACACTGACGCCGAAGGCCGTCTGGTGCTGTGCGACGTGCTGACCTACGTTGAGCGCTTCGATCCGGAAGCGGTTATCGATGTTGCCACCCTGACTGGCGCCTGCGTGATTGCCCTGGGTCACCACATTACCGGCCTGATGTCGAACCACAACCCGCTGGCGCATGAGCTGATTGGTGCCTCTGAGCAGGCGGGCGATCGCGCATGGCGTCTGCCGCTGGGTGACGAGTATCAGGAGCAGCTTGAGTCTAACTTTGCGGATATGGCAAATATCGGCGGTCGTCCTGGCGGTGCAATTACCGCGGGCTGCTTCCTGTCGCGCTTTACCCGCAAGTATAACTGGGCACACCTGGATATCGCGGGCACCGCATGGCGCTCCGGTAAAGCCAAAGGCGCAACCGGCCGTCCAGTGGCTCTGCTGTCGCAGTTCCTGCTCAATCGCGCCGGTTTTAACGGCGACGAGTAAAGGTAAATGCCGGGTGGCGGCTTCGCCTTACCCGGCCTACAAACGGCAGTAAACCGTAGGCCCGGTAAGCGTAGCGCCACCGGGCTTAAGCATTTAAAGTCACCACAAGAAACCCCATATATGAAAAACGCAACGTTCTATCTTCTGGACAATGACACCCAACAGGATGGCTTAAGCGCCGTTGAACAACTGGTGTGTGACATTGCCGCAGAACGTTGGCGCGCGGGTCTTCGCGTGCTGATTGCCTGCGAAGATGAGCAGCAGGCCATCCGTCTGGATGAAGCGCTGTGGGCACGACCGCCGGAAAGTTTTGTTCCGCATAATCTGGCGGGAGAAGGACCGCGCGGCGGTGCGCCGGTGGAGATCGCCTGGCCGCAAAAGCGTAACAGCAGTCCACGCGATATTCTGATTAGCCTGCGCAGCGGCTTTGCAGATTTTGCCACCGCTTTCACAGAAGTGATAGACTTTGTCCCTCACGAAGATTCCCTGAAACAACTGGCGCGCGAACGCTATAAAGCGTACCGCCTGGCTGGTTTTAACCTGAATACGGCAACCTGGAAATAATGGAAAAGACATATAACCCACGCGATATCGAACAGCCGCTTTACGAGCACTGGGAACAGCAGGGCTATTTCAAGCCTAACGGCGATGAAAGCAAAGAGTCCTTCTGCATCATGATCCCGCCGCCGAACGTCACCGGCAGTTTGCATATGGGGCATGCCTTCCAGCAGACCATCATGGATACCATGATCCGTTACCAGCGCATGCAGGGCAAAAACACCCTGTGGCAGGCCGGTACTGACCACGCGGGTATCGCTACCCAGATGGTGGTTGAGCGTAAGATTGCCGCTGAAGAAGGTAAAACCCGTCACGACTATGGCCGCGACGCCTTTATCGACAAAATCTGGCAGTGGAAAGCTGAATCTGGCGGCACCATTACCCGTCAGATGCGCCGTCTCGGCAACTCCGTGGACTGGGAGCGCGAGCGCTTCACCATGGACGAAGGTCTTTCCAACGCCGTTAAAGAAGTGTTCGTCCGTCTTTATAAAGAAGACCTGATTTACCGTGGCAAGCGCCTGGTAAACTGGGACCCGAAACTGCGCACCGCCATCTCTGACCTGGAAGTGGAAAACCGCGAGTCGAAAGGCTCCATGTGGCATATCCGCTATCCGCTGGCCGATGGCGCAAAAACGGCAGACGGTAAAGATTACCTGATTGTCGCGACCACCCGACCGGAAACGCTGTTGGGCGATACCGGCGTGGCCGTTAACCCGGAAGATCCGCGTTACAAAGATCTGATTGGTAAATTTGTGGTGCTGCCGCTGGTGAACCGCCGTATTCCGATTGTGGGCGACGAACACGCCGACATGGAAAAAGGTACCGGCTGCGTGAAGATCACCCCGGCACACGACTTTAACGACTACGAAGTGGGTCGTCGTCACGCCCTGCCAATGATCAACATCCTGACCTTTGACGGCGATATCCGTGAAAGCGCAGAGGTGTATGACACCAAAGGTAACGAATCCGACGTTTACTCAAGCGACATTCCGGCTGAGTTCCAGAAGCTGGAGCGCTTCGCCGCGCGTAAAGCGATCGTTGCCGCTGTCGACGCCCTGGGCCTGCTGGACGAAATCAAGCCACACGACCTGACCGTCCCTTATGGCGACCGTGGCGGCGTGGTGATCGAGCCGATGCTGACCGACCAGTGGTACGTCCGTGCTGACGTACTGGCGAAACCGGCGGTTGAAGCGGTCGAAAACGGCGACATCCAGTTCGTGCCAAAACAGTACGAAAACATGTACTTCTCCTGGATGCGCGATATTCAGGACTGGTGTATCTCCCGTCAGTTGTGGTGGGGTCACCGTATCCCGGCATGGTATGACAACGAAGGCAATGTCTACGTTGGCCGTACTGAAGACGAAGTGCGTCAGGAAAACAACCTGAGCGCTGACGTTGCCCTGCGTCAGGACGAAGACGTACTGGACACCTGGTTCTCCTCCGCGCTGTGGACCTTCTCCACCCTCGGCTGGCCAGAAAACACCGATGCGCTGCGTCAGTTCCACCCAACCAGCGTGATGGTCTCCGGCTTCGATATCATCTTCTTCTGGATCGCCCGCATGATCATGATGACCATGCACTTCATCAAAGATGAAAACGGCAAGCCGCAGGTTCCGTTCCATACCGTCTATATGACCGGTCTGATTCGTGACGACGAAGGCCAGAAGATGTCCAAGTCGAAGGGTAACGTTATTGACCCTCTGGATATGGTTGACGGTATCTCTCTGGAAGAGCTGCTGGAGAAACGTACCGGCAACATGATGCAGCCGCAGCTGGCTGAGAAGATCCGCAAGCGCACCGAGAAACAGTTCCCGAACGGCATTGAGCCGCACGGTACTGACGCCCTGCGTTTCACTCTGGCGGCGCTGGCCTCTACCGGCCGTGATATCAACTGGGACATGAAGCGCCTGGAAGGTTACCGTAACTTCTGTAACAAGCTGTGGAACGCCAGCCGCTTTGTGCTGATGAACACCGAGGATCAGGATTGCGGCTTTAACGGCGGCGAAATGACCCTGTCCCTGGCAGACCGCTGGATCCTGGCTGAATTCAACCAGACCATCAAAGCGTTCCGCGAAGCGCTGGATAACTATCGCTTCGATATCGCGGCAGGCATTCTGTACGAATTCACCTGGAACCAGTTCTGCGACTGGTACCTGGAGCTGACCAAGCCGGTCATGAACGGCGGCACTGAAGCGGAACTGCGCGGCACGCGCCATACGCTGATTACCGTTCTGGAAGGTCTGCTGCGCCTGGCGCACCCGATCATCCCGTTCATCACCGAAACCATCTGGCAGCGTGTGAAGGTCATTGCGGGCATCAATGCTGATACCATCATGCTGCAGCCGTTCCCGTCCTTCGATGCCACGCAGATTGATGAAGCCGCCGCATCCGATACCGAATGGCTGAAGCAGGCAATCATTGCGGTGCGTAATATCCGTGCCGAAATGAACATCGCCCCGGGCAAACCACTGGCGCTGTTGCTGCGCGGTTGCAGCGAAGCGGCACAGCGTCGCGTGACCGAGAACAGTACCTTCCTGCAGACCATGGCACGTCTGGAGAGCATCACCGTGCTGCCAGCCGATGATAAAGGTCCGGTTTCCGTGACCAAAATCATCGACGGCGCCGAGCTGCTGATCCCGATGGCAGGCCTGATTGACAAAGATGCTGAGCTGGCACGTCTGGCGAAAGAAGTGGCTAAAGTCGACGATGAAATTGGCCGTATCGAAAGCAAACTGTCCAATGAAGGCTTCGTTGCCCGTGCCCCGGAAGCGGTGATCGCCAAAGAGCGTGAAAAGCTGAACGGTTATGCACAAGCAAAAGCGAAGCTGATTGAACAGCAGGCGATCATTAGTGCGTTGTAATGAGTGAAGCAATGCGTGTAAATGCTCCAGTAACGGCGCACCTGCGCCGTATCACCGCCACGGATAACCCGGCCATTGCCGGCGTTATCCGCCGGGTATCTGCCGAATACGGCCTGACGGCCGATAAAGGTTATACCGTTGCGGACCCCAATCTCGACGAACTGTACGCCCTGTACAGCCAGCCGGGACATGCCTATTGGGTTGTCGAGCAGAACGGGCAGGTTGTGGGCGGCGGTGGTATTGCACCGCTCGCCTGCAGCGAACCCGATATCTGCGAGCTGCAAAAAATGTATTTCCTGCCTGTCGTCCGTGGACAAGGCCTGGCGAAAAAACTGGCGTTACAGGCGCTCGATCATGCCCGCGCGCAAGGGTTTAAGCGCTGCTACCTTGAAACCACCGCCTTTCTGACCGAAGCCATCAGGCTGTACGAGCATCTCGGCTTTGAGCATATTGACCAGCCGCTGGGCTGTACCGGCCATGTTGATTGCGAAGTGCGGATGCTGAAAACGCTGTAACCTCTCTCCTGCCCCCTTCTGTTAAGCGGTTGTAAACTGAATGCTCTACACTCTCAGTTCAACACCACGAAGGGGAAAACTGATGTCAAAGATAAAAAGCTACGCTGCACCGCAGGCGGGTGCAGAGCTTGAGCTGTACGAATACGATGCAGGCGAGCTGAAAGCAGAAGACGTCGAAGTGCAGGTGGATTACTGCGGCATTTGCCATTCCGACCTGTCGATGATCGATAACGAGTGGGGCTTCTCACAATACCCGCTGATTGCCGGTCATGAAGTGATCGGTCGCGTTGTTGCCCTGGGCGATGCCGCACAGGATAAGGGGCTGAAAATTGGTCAGCGCGTGGGCATTGGCTGGACCGCCCGTAGCTGTGGTCATTGTGATGCCTGTATCAGCGGCAACCAGATCAACTGTCTGCAAGGGGCCACACCCACCATCCTGAACAACGGCGGCTTCGCCGACAAACTGCGTGCCGACTGGCAGTGGGTCATTCCTCTCCCTGAGCAGATGGATATTGAATCTGCCGGTCCGCTGCTGTGCGGCGGGATCACGGTCTTTAAACCGCTGCTGATGCACCACGTCACCGCCACCAGCCGCGTGGGGGTGATTGGCATCGGTGGTCTGGGCCACATTGCCATTAAGCTGCTGCATGCGATGGGCTGTGAAGTGACCGCCTTCAGCTCAAACCCGGCCAAAGAGCAGGAAGTGCTGGCGATGGGGGCTGACAAAGTGGTCAACAGCCGCGATCCCGAGGCGCTGACCGCTCTGGCGGGGCAGTTCGATCTGATCATCAACACCGTAAATGTCGATCTCGACTGGCAGCCCTACTTTGAAGCGCTGGCCTATGGCGGAAACTTCCATACCGTCGGTGCCGTGCTGAAGCCGCTCCCGGTTCCCGCCTTTACGCTGATCGGTGGCGACCGCAGCATCTCCGGTTCCGCAACGGGCACGCCGTACGAGCTGCGCAAACTGATGAAGTTTGCTGGCCGCACCGGTGTCGCGCCGACTATCGAGATGTATCCGATGTCGAAAATCAACGAAGCGATCCAGCATGTTCGTGACGGAAAAGCCCGTTACCGTGTGGTATTAAAAGCGGATTTTTGACGTCAATGTGCCGGGTGGCGGCCACGCCTTACCCGGCCTACATGTGCTTTGTAGGCCCGGTAAACGTAGCGCCACCGGGCGTTTCTCTACAACCGCACCAGAGCCGCAAACACCTCCGCCACCGCAACCGCGCCAGGATCGGCAACGCCCTGCAGATTCTCCTTATTCACATAGGATGAGCGCCCCGCTCCGGCTTTGCCCATGCTCGTCGTGGCATCTGCCCCCTCTTTTGCCGCCCTGACGGCAGCCTGAAGCCCCTCTTTCTGCCACGCTTCCAGCGCGGGCTGCAGCGCATCGATCAAGGTGCGATCGCCCAGATCGGCGCCGCCATAGTGCTTCATTTGCGCAAGCCCGGTCAGCAAAGCATCCGGCAGAGGCTTGCCGCTACGCAGCGCCTGCCCGGCGGCGGTAAAGAAGATCGACATCAACACCCCGCTCGACCCGCCCATCACCGTTGCCAGCCGCTCCCCCACCACCAGCAGCAGCTGCGGCAGATCGTTCAGCGGCAGGCGATCCTCCTCCAGCCATTGCGCAATGTCCCGCGCACCTTGCGCAAAGGTCGAACCGGTATCGCCATCGCCCACTTTCGCGTCCAGGGCGTTAAGGCGGTTTTCCAGGGCAATTAACCGCTCCGCCACCGCAGCGACGTGCTGCGCCACCTGCGCATTTGCCGACGGGGTAAATTCTACGCTGTCGTGCAGCGGGGTATGGGTCAGCGTACGCAGCGGCGCAAAGACGACGGGCTTTTGCCAGCCCAGCGTCTCCACCGGGGCGTTCAGCGCCTGCTCAAATGCCGCGTTCAGCTTCAGCAGCGATAACGAAAAGCCTTTCATGTCCAGCGAGCTCACCAGCGGCGCCGGGCCAATCAAATACGCAATCTGATCCTTCAGGGCGGAATGGGCCAGCTCTTTGGTCAGCAGCGCCATCTCCAGGGCCGACACGCCGCCGAGGTTATTGATCAGGATCGCCAGTCGCCCCTGCCCCGCCTGCGCCAGCAGGGGTTGCACCAGCGTATCGATAATGGCTTGGCTGTTTTGTGTCTCTACCACCGAGGCCCCGGGCTCGCCGTGGATCCCCAGCCCCAGCTCGACATGGCCTTTTTTGATGCGCCCCTCTTCATCGTCGCTGCCCGGCAGATTGCAGGTCTGCATAGCCACACCCAGGCTCCAGAGATTATCGCAGGCCTGGCGGGCCATATCCCGCACCTCGTTTAGCGACTTGCCCTGTTCGGCAGCATACCCGGCTACCTTATGCACCAGCGCGGTTCCGGCGATGCCGCGCGGCTGCTTGTTATCCGGCAGGGCAATGTCATCGGCCACGATCACCATCTCCACTTTGAGCCCGTAGCGTTTGGCCTTTTCTGCCGCGAGGCCAAAGTTGAGACGATCCCCGGTGTAGTTTTTGACGATCAGCAGACAGCCCCGATCGCCCGTGACGGCCACAATGGCGCTGAGCACCGCCTCGACGCTGGGGGACGCAAACAGATCGCCGCAGACGGCCGCGGTCAGCATCCCTTTACCAACAAAGCCCGCGTGCGCCGGTTCATGGCCGGAGCCCCCGCCGGATATCACCGCCACGCGACTTTTATCCCAGTCGGCACGCACCACTACGCGGATAGCCGGATCGATATCCAGCCTGGCGAGATTGCCGTGCGGGGCGGAGATCAGCATCCCTTCAATGGCATCATTCACCAGCTGTTTGCGGTCGTTAAAGAAGAATCTGGACATAGCTTTCCAATATGTTGTTAACCGTATGCAAAAGCATAGTCCGCGCTGCGTAATGCGCTGCAAACTAAGAAATTGACACATTCATTTTGCCGGCAGGTTGCCTATACTCCACCCAGGATTCCACGAGGATGCGCATCATGAGTACACCCCTGCTGATTGCCCGGACGCCGGACACAGAACTGTTTTTGCTGCCCGCGATGGCAAACCGTCATGGTCTGATCACCGGCGCAACGGGCACGGGGAAAACGGTAACGTTGCAAAAGCTGGCCGAGTCATTTTCCACTATTGGCGTGCCGGTGTTTATGGCTGACGTGAAAGGCGATCTCAGCGGCGTTGCCCGGGAGGGGGCCGCATCGGATAAGTTACTCGAACGGCTGAAGAGTATTGGCGTGACCGACTGGCAGCCGCAGGGCAACCCGGTGGTGGCGTGGGATATTTTTGGCGAGCATGGGCACCCGGTACGGGCGACCGTTTCCGATCTCGGCCCGCTGCTGCTGGCACGTCTGCTCGATCTGAACGAGGTGCAGACCGGCGTGCTGAACATTATCTTCCGCATTGCCGATGACCAGGGGCTGTTGCTGCTCGATTTCAAAGATCTGCGGGCCATTACGCACTATATCGGGGATAACGCCAAAGCCTTCCAGACGCAGTACGGCAATATCAGTCCCGCCTCCATCGGCGCCATCCAGCGTGGCTTACTCTCCCTGGAGCAGCAGGGAGCTGAACACTTCTTTGGCGAGCCGATGCTCGACATCCGGGACTGGATGCGAACCGACAGCAACGGCAAAGGTATTATCAACATCCTGAGCGCGGAAAAGCTCTACCAGATGCCGAAGCTCTACGCGGCCAGCCTGCTCTGGATGCTCTCAGAGCTCTATGAACAGCTACCGGAAGCGGGCGATCTGAACAAACCGAAGCTGGTCTTCTTCTTCGACGAAGCCCATCTGCTGTTCAGCGATGCGCCGCAGGTGCTGCTGGATAAGATCGAACAGGTGATCCGCCTGATCCGCTCTAAAGGAGTGGGCGTCTGGTTCGTTTCGCAAAACCCGGCCGATATTCCTGATAACGTCCTGGGCCAGCTGGGTAACCGCGTCCAGCATGCCCTGCGCGCCTTTACGCCGAAAGATCAGAAAGCGGTCAAAGCCGCGGCTCAGACCATGCGCGCCAATCCGGCCTTTGATACCGAGTCCGCTATTCAGGCGCTCGGCACCGGCGAAGCGCTGATCTCTTTCCTGGATGCCAAAGGCAGCCCATCTATGGTGGAGCGCGCGATGGTCATTGTGCCCTACTCCAGAATGGGGCCGATTAGCGACGACGAGCGTAACGGGCTGATCAACCATTCCCCGCTCTACGGAAAATATGAAGATCAGGTGGACCGGGAGTCCGCGTTTGAGATGCTGCAAAAAGGGGTGCAGGCCACCACAGAGCAGCAGCAGGCGCCAGCCGCTAAAGGCCAGTCCGTGGCGGTCGATGAGGGCATTCTCGGCGGGTTAAAAGAGATTCTGTTTGGCAGCACCGGGCCGCGCGGCGGTAAACGCGACGGGGTGGTGCAAACCATGGCGAAAAGCGCGGCACGTCAGGTGACGAATCAGATTGTCCGCGGTGTGCTGGGCAGTTTACTGGGCGGACGCCGGAGATAGCGTGGGTACCCAGGGTGTGCCCAGCGCCGACCCCTGCACGCCCTGCTCGTTCAGATAGCGGTCCAGCTCTACCATCCCCGTCCAGCGATTCTCACACCACAGCGGTGCCAGTAGCGTTGGGCGACGGGCGCTGGCGGAGATGCGGTGATAGACCACTTCCGGTGGTGTGTGGCGAATCATCTCCCCGGCGGTGAGAACATACTCGTCCAGCTCAATCCCGTTCAGCCGCCCGGCTTCCCACGCTTTCGCCATAATGCTGCCACTGACGATATGCAGCGGGTGCAGCTTGATGCCATCCACGCCGGTCTCTACCACACTGTGCAGGGTTTCCAGTGCATGATGTCGCCCTTCTCCCGGCAGGCCAACAATAAGGTGGGTACAGACCTTCAGCCCGCGCTCGCGCGCCAGCCGGGTGGTGCGCTGATAGCAGGCAAAATCGTGACCACGGTTGATGCGGTGCAAAGTTTTATCGTGGGCGGTCTGCAATCCCAGCTCCAGCCAGATCTCGTACCCCTGCGCTTTATATTCGCTGAGCAGATCCAGTACCGCTTCCGGTACGCAGTCGGGGCGGGTGCCGACGCAGAGCCCGACGATATTCGCCTGGCTCACCGCCTGTTGATACATCGACCGCAGCACCTGTACTTCAGCCCAGGTACTGGTATAAGCCTGGAAATAGGCCAGATACTGCTTCGCCCGGTTAACCCGCGTGGACTGATGGGCGAGCTGGGCAGCGATAGACTGGTACTGCTGCGCTTCGTCAGCAAAAGAGGCCACATTACAGAAGGTACAGCCGCCGCGTCCGATAGTGCCGTCGCGGTTCGGGCAGCTAAATCCCCCGTGGAGCGACAGCTTATGAACCTTTTGCCCGTACCGGCGCGAAAGATCCCCACCAAACATATTGACTAATTTCTGTAACTGCATAATCTGTTAGACCGCCCCGTTGAAAGGGGACAAGCCTGCCATTTTTAACCGCCGTCGGCGATGACCTGGATCAATCGCCCTGGTGCGCTTTTATCTTTTGAATAATTAACCAGGATAATTGCAATTTCATTCACCGCCTGCTTAATTACTTTTCCTTATGTTCTGATGGTTTTTTTCATTTATATCGTCTTTGCTGAAAAACAGTGACATCATGCGGGCTTTAGTAGCATGACAGCATTTAATCCTGCTTAAATCGCACTATTTAGCATGCTACAGCGATAATACCGCTTTCATATAGTGAGTCAGATCACACTCCCCAAAAGCCCACAGCAAGGTTACAGTGATGTGAAAGCAGCTAAATATATACTTAAATCAATGATATAACCTGTTAGTAGCACATATCTGGATAAATAAGATTGCCATTTGACCTGTGTACAGATTCCCGATAAGTTGGAAATCCGCTGGAAGCTTTCTGGATGAGCAGCCTGCTCATCATATTTATGCAGTAATTGAGATTCCCTCTGAAGCAAGTCCTCAAACTTGTTTACCTGCGCGAAAAGGATATTAAGAGGGCGAATGCGAGGTACGCGTATGAAGCGCAAACCCCGTCGCCATGCTCTTTCTGTGCCTGTGCGCCACGGTTCAGTGGGAAGCCCGACGAGCCTGGGGAGGTTCACTGATATGTTGTACGATAAATCCCTTGAGAAGGATAACTGTGGTTTCGGCCTGATCGCCCACATAGAAGGCGAACCTAGCCACAAGGTAGTGCGTACCGCTATACACGCACTGGCCCGTATGCAGCACCGTGGCGCTATCCTTGCGGATGGTAAAACCGGCGACGGTTGCGGTCTGCTGCTGCAAAAACCGGATCGTTTCTTCCGTATCGTGGCGGAAGAGCGCGGCTGGCGTTTAGCCAAAAACTACGCTGTCGGCATGCTGTTCCTGAATCAGGACGCTGAAAAAGCCGCCGTATCACGCCGCATCGTCGAAGAAGAACTTCAACGTGAAACCCTCTCTATTGTCGGCTGGCGCGATGTGCCAACCAACGAAGGGGTGCTCGGTGAAATCGCCCTCTCCTCGCTGCCTCGTATCGAGCAAATCTTTGTCAACGCGCCTGCGGGCTGGCGTCCGCGTGATATGGAACGCCGCCTGTTTATCGCCCGCCGCCGCATTGAAAAACGTCTCCAGGACGATAAAGAGTTCTACGTTTGTAGCCTCTCGAACCTGGTGAACATCTATAAAGGTCTCTGTATGCCGGCTGACCTGCCGCGCTTCTACCTGGACCTGGCGGACCTGCGTCTGGAATCGGCCATTTGCCTGTTCCACCAGCGCTTCTCCACCAACACCGTACCTCGCTGGCCGCTGGCTCAGCCGTTCCGCTATCTGGCGCACAACGGCGAGATCAACACCATCACCGGTAACCGCCAGTGGGCCCGCGCCCGTACCTATAAATTCCAGACCCCGCTGATCCCGGATCTGCACGATGCCGCGCCGTTCGTTAACGAAACCGGCTCGGACTCCAGCTCTATGGATAACATGCTGGAGCTGCTGCTCGCCGGCGGGATGGATATCGTCCGCGCCATGCGCCTGCTCGTTCCACCAGCATGGCAGAACAACCCGGATATGGATCCGGAGCTGCGTGCCTTCTTCGACTTTAACTCCATGCACATGGAGCCGTGGGATGGCCCGGCGGGTATCGTCATGTCCGACGGTCGCTTTGCCGCCTGTAACCTCGACCGTAACGGTCTGCGTCCGGCGCGCTATGTCATCACCAAAGACAAGCTGATCACCTGTGCCTCCGAAGTAGGCATCTGGGATTACCAGCCTGACGAAGTGGTAGAAAAAGGCCGCGTTGGCCCTGGCGAGCTGATGGTCATCGACACCCGTGGCGGTCGCATCCTGCACTCCGCGGAAACCGACAACGATCTGAAGAGCCGTCACCCGTATAAAGAGTGGATGGAGAAAAACGTCCGCCGTCTGGTGCCGTTCGAAGATCTGCCGGATAACGACGTGGGCAGCCGCGAGCTGGATGACGATACCCTCGCCAGCTACCAGAAACAGTTTAATTACAGTGCGGAAGAGCTGGACTCTGTTATCCGCGTACTGGGTGAAAACGGCCAGGAAGCGGTCGGCTCTATGGGTGACGATACCCCGTTTGCCGTGCTCTCCAGCCAGCCGCGCATTATTTATGACTATTTCCGTCAGCAGTTCGCGCAGGTCACCAACCCGCCGATCGACCCGCTGCGTGAAGCCCACGTAATGTCGCTGGCGACCAGCATTGGTCGCGAGATGAACGTCTTCTGCGAAGCCGAAGGCCAGGCCCACCGTCTGACCTTTAAATCGCCGATCCTGCTCTACTCCGATTTTACCCAGCTGACCACCATGCAAGAGGAGCACTACCGCGCCGACACGCTCGATATCACCTTCGACGTGACCGAAGCGAACCTCGAAGAGACGGTGAAAGCGCTGTGCGATAAGGCCGAACAGATGGTGCGTAACGGTACCGTTCTGCTGGTGCTGTCCGACCGTAATATCGCGAAGAACCGTCTGCCGGTTCCGGCGCCTATGGCGGTGGGTGCAATCCAGACCCGCCTGGTGGAGAAGAGCCTGCGCTGCGACGCCAACATCATTGTTGAGACCGCAAGTGCGCGCGACCCGCACCACTTTGCCGTGCTGCTGGGCTTTGGTGCGACGGCGATCTACCCGTACCTGGCCTACGAAACGCTGGCAAAACTGGTCGACACCAACGCCATCGAAAAAGATTACCGTACCGTGATGCTGAACTACCGTAACGGCATCAACAAAGGTCTGTACAAGATCATGTCCAAAATGGGCATCTCGACCATCGCCTCTTACCGCTGCTCGAAGCTGTTCGAAGCCGTTGGTCTGCATGATGATGTCGCCGATCTCTGCTTCCAGGGTGTGATCAGCCGTATCGGCGGAGCGGGCTTCAGCGACTTCCAGCAGGATCTGCTGAATCTCTCCAAACGCGCCTGGCTGGCACGTAAGCCGCTGGATCAGGGCGGACAGCTGAAGTACGTGCACGGCGGCGAATACCACGCCTATAACCCGGACGTGGTTCGCACCCTGCAACAGGCTGTCCAGAGCGGCGAGTACAGCGATTATCAGCAGTATGCTGAGCTGGTTAACAACCGCCCGGCGGCCACACTGCGTGACCTGCTGGCGCTGAACCCGGGTGACGAGGCTGTGAGCATCGACGACGTAGAGCCTGCGTCTGAACTGTTCAAACGCTTCGATACCGCTGCGATGTCCATCGGTGCGCTGAGCCCGGAAGCCCACGAGGCGCTGGCTGAGGCGATGAACAGCATCGGCGGCAACTCTAACTCCGGCGAAGGCGGTGAAGATCCGGCGCGCTACGGCACCAATAAAGTGTCGCGTATCAAGCAGGTGGCATCCGGTCGCTTCGGTGTGACCCCAGCGTACCTGGTCAACGCCGACGTGATTCAGATTAAAGTCGCTCAGGGTGCAAAACCGGGCGAAGGCGGCCAGTTACCTGGTGACAAAGTGACCCCGTACATCGCCAAACTGCGCTACTCGGTACCGGGCGTGACGCTCATCTCCCCGCCGCCGCACCACGATATCTACTCTATCGAGGACTTAGCGCAGCTAATTTTCGACCTGAAACAGGTCAACCCGAAAGCGATGATCTCCGTGAAGCTGGTTTCCGAACCGGGTGTCGGCACCATCGCCACCGGCGTGGCAAAAGCCTATGCGGATCTCATCACCATCGCCGGTTACGACGGCGGCACCGGCGCAAGCCCGCTCTCCTCCGTGAAATACGCGGGCTGTCCGTGGGAGCTGGGTCTGGTGGAAACCCAGCAGGCGCTGGTGGCTAACGGCCTGCGTCACAAGATCCGTCTGCAGGTGGATGGCGGCCTGAAAACCGGTCTCGACATCATTAAAGCGGCGATTCTGGGTGCAGAGAGCTTTGGTTTCGGTACCGGCCCGATGGTGGCGCTGGGCTGTAAATACCTGCGTATTTGTCACCTGAACAACTGCGCAACCGGTGTTGCTACCCAGGACGAGAAGTTGCGTAAGAACCACTATCACGGTCTGCCGTTCAAAGTGACCAACTACTTTGACTTCATCGCCCGCGAAACCCGCGAGCTGATGGCGCAGCTGGGCGTAACGCGTCTGGTGGATCTGATTGGCCGTACCGACCTGCTGAAAGAGCTGGACGGGTTCACGGCTAAACAGCAGAACCTGAAGCTTTCCCGCCTGCTGGAAACGGCTGAGCCGCATCCGGGTAAAGCGGTCTACTGCACCGAGAACAACCCGCCGTTCGACAATGGCGTGTTGAATGCGCAGCTGTTGCAGCAGGCGAAGCCGTTTGTGGATGAGAAGCAGAGCAAAACCTTCTGGTTTGATATTCGCAACACCGACCGTTCCGTAGGCGCGTCGCTCTCTGGCTACATCGCGCAGACGCACGGCGACCAGGGCCTGGCTGCCGATCCGATTATCGCGCACTTCAGCGGTACCGCGGGCCAGAGCTTCGGCGTCTGGAACGCCGGCGGCGTTGAGCTGTACCTGACTGGCGATGCCAACGACTACGTCGGTAAAGGCATGGCGGGCGGTCTGCTGGCGGTACGTCCTCCGGTGGGTTCTGCCTTCCGCAGCTGTGATGCGAGCATCATCGGCAACACCTGTCTGTACGGTGCCACCGGTGGTCGTCTGTTCGCCGCAGGCCGTGCAGGTGAGCGTTTTGCGGTGCGTAACTCCGGTGCTATCACCGTGGTGGAAGGTATCGGCGATAACGGCTGTGAATACATGACCGGCGGGATTGTCTGCGTACTGGGCAAAACGGGCGTTAACTTCGGTGCAGGTATGACCGGTGGTTTCGCCTACGTACTGGATGAAGACGGTGAGTTCCGCAAACGCGTGAACCCGGAACTGGTGGAAGTGCTGGAGGTTGATAGCCTGGCGATCCACGAGGAGCACCTGCGTGGTCTGATTACCGAGCACGTGCATCATACCGGTTCCGTGCGCGGCGAAGAGATCCTGGCCAACTGGCCGGCGTTCTCTGCGAAATTCGCGCTGGTTAAACCGAAGTCCAGCGATGTTAAAGCCCTGTTGGGTCACCGTAGTCGTAGCGCAGCAGAGCTGCGTGTGCAGGCGCAGTAAGGAATTCAGATGAGCCAGAATGTTTACCAGTTTATCGACCTGCAGCGTGTGGATCCGCCGAAGAAGCCGCTGAAGATCCGTAAAATTGAATTTGTTGAAATTTATGAGCCGTTTTCCGAAGGCCAGGCCAAAGCACAGGCAGACCGTTGCCTCTCCTGCGGCAACCCGTACTGCGAGTGGAAATGTCCGGTACATAACTACATCCCGAACTGGCTGAAGCTGGCTAACGAAGGACGTATTTTTGAGGCCGCCGAGCTCTCTCACCAGACCAACACCCTGCCGGAAGTGTGCGGCCGCGTGTGTCCGCAGGACCGTCTGTGTGAAGGCTCCTGCACCCTGAACGACGAGTTCGGCGCGGTGACCATCGGCAATATTGAACGCTATATCAACGATAAAGCGTTTGAGATGGGCTGGCGCCCGGACATGACCGGCGTGCGTCAGACTGACAAACGCGTGGCGATCATTGGTGCCGGTCCGGCAGGCCTGGCCTGTGCCGACGTGCTGACTCGCAACGGCGTGAAAGCGGTGGTGTTTGACCGTCATCCGGAGATCGGCGGTCTGCTGACCTTCGGCATCCCGGCCTTCAAGCTGGAAAAAGAGGTGATGACCCGCCGCCGTGAAATCTTCACCGGCATGGGCATTGAGTTCAAACTCAACACCGAAGTGGGCCGCGACGTGATGCTCGACGATCTGCTGAAAGATTACGACGCCGTATTCCTGGGCGTGGGTACCTATCAGTCGATGCGTGGCGGGCTGGAGAACGAAGAGGCGCCGGGCGTATACGACGCGCTGCCGTTCCTGATTGCCAACACCAAGCAGCTGATGGGCTATGGCGAAACCGCCGACGAGCCGTTTGTGAGTATGGAAGGCAAACGCGTAGTGGTGCTGGGCGGGGGCGATACCGCGATGGACTGCGTGCGGACCTCCATTCGTCAGAATGCGGCACACGTAATCTGCGCATACCGTCGTGACGAAGAGAACATGCCGGGCTCAAAACGCGAAGTGAAAAACGCGCGTGAAGAGGGCGTGGAATTCCAGTTCAACATCCAGCCTCTGGGTATTGAAGTGAATGCCAACGGCAGAGTGAGCGGCGTGAAGATGGCGCGTACCGAGATGGGAGCCCCGGATGCCAAAGGCCGTCGCCGCGCCGAGATTGTGGCTGGTTCGGAGTTTGTGATCCCGGCTGACGCGGTCGTCATGGCGTTCGGTTTCCGCCCTCACAGCATGGAGTGGCTGGCGAAGCACAGCGTCGAGCTGGATTCACAGGGCCGCATCATCGCCCCGGAAGGCAGCGACAACGCGTTCCAGACCAGCAACCCGAAAATCTTCGCCGGTGGCGATATCGTTCGCGGTTCAGACCTGGTGGTGACCGCCATTGCCGAAGGCCGTAAAGCAGCTGACGGCATCATGAACTACCTCGAAGTGTGATCCTGACGGATCGGCGGGCCTGCTCGCCGATCCGATTACAAGTAAACAAGGCTGATAACGGCTTCACCATCCAGCTTAATCGTCTGGCTACTTCCTAACGCGTTCGCCACCGTGGCGCTAACCTGCAACGGTATCGTGGCTGTGCTGATGGGTTGCGGAGCCAGCGTGCCTTTTTGCACCAGGGTATAAAAATAATCCTGCTTTGTTGGCAACGGCAGCAGGTCACTTTTTTCCCAGGTTCCTTTCGAATTTACCGCACCGGCAACCTCCACCGCCACGCTGCGATCGCCATCTGATGCGATGACATTCATGGCATCAATCTGCACGGCATAACTGCCGATGGGCTTGTTTTCCGCCGTCATGCCCAGGCCAAACAGCCGTGATGGCTCACTGACATACTGACCGCCGTTAATCTGAAAACGTGGCCCTTCCTGGCCTTGATTATCCCTGCCCCAGACGACCGAAGTGGCCCGCGTATCCCGCGCGGTGATGGCTACCGCCGTGGACGATTCACAGGTGATGCTCAAAACCAGATCCCGGGTTCCCAGCTGTGTAAAAGCGTTGCGTGATAAGCTCCCGGCGCTGCGCGAATTGAAATCCACAACGCCATTATTGCTCAGGACGGGCGTGCAGGCAGCGGCATCGGCGGTAAGCTCAAAATCAATACTGACGGTGTCACTTGCCATGACAGGCACCGCCATGAAGGCCGCAAGTAGCAGGCAAAAACCACGCATCATTGCGCCTCCAGGTTTATATTCAGGTTTCCGCGCCAGGTGGTCTGTTCCGTCACCGGACCGGGTTTAACGCGCGCCGCCACCAGCAGGGAGACCGAGGCATTTTTGCCAAACACCTCATCGCCGTTGCTGAATGCCAGCCCCTCGTTCAGCGACACCTGTAACGTTTCACTGCTCCCGGAGCGGAGCACGGTATCCGCTCTGTTTACCGACGCAAGACGCACCGGACGATCGTCAACGTACGCATGTGCTGCCGTAATGAGCATCTCCCCTTCGCTACCGAATGAGAAGGTGCCGTTATGCGGCAGGTCGCTGCCGAAAAACAGCCGTATTCGCTGCGGTTCGCTACAGCTCACCTGCACTTTAATCTGTTTTTCCGGAAGCGTTATCCACGGCCCGGTAGCCTGCTGTCGCTCGGCCGGGCTTAGCCGGGTGTAGGCGATCTTTTGCTGGCTGGCGATAAGCTGGCACTCCGCCAGGCTCTGGCATGGTATTAACCCTATCGCCGCCAGCAGCAGATAATATTTCATTGGCATACTCCTTTTGCCGTTTCATAAAATACGTTCGTCTGCGCCTGTTCTGGCAGGGTCAGCTGAATGCGGCAACTCCCGGATTCATCCAGCGCCACCAGCCCCTGTCGCGCGCTGGCGTTGTTCAGAAATACCACGCCATCATCAACCGAGGTGGTAAGGTAGTTGCCTTGCGTATCCATAATGGCTCTGTTTTTCGGCAGCTTTTTACCATCCTGCATGGTCACTTCAAGCAAGACGCGGCGCTGGGTTATAGCCGCAAAATGAACCTTACTTACCGATCCCCTGCCCAGACTCAGGAAACGAGTCCCGTTGCCAACATCCATATTCTTTGGCAACGTTTCGGTATGTAACTCCACACGCGAGTTTTGCCACGCGTTCAGCGAAGGCAGCACCGCGTAGCCGCGGGCATCCGTCCATACCGGCCCCTGCGGCGTGTCGATTTTAATACCGGCAATCGGCTGATCCAGCGAGACAACTCCAAAGGTGTCACGCACCGGCAACGGCGAAAAGGTGACGCCTTCTCCGTGCGCCACGATGCCGCCCTGCAGAGAGCCCGAATAGCTGCGTTGGCTATCGTTGGCCATGCTGGCGTTAAGCATCAGCTGGGAGTAGTGCAGGTTACTGCTTAGCCCCGCGCTGATGCTTTGGTCCTTCTCTTTCTGGTCAAACTCTGCCCCCAATGAATAACCATTTTCATTCGAGATATTTCCCATCACCGTGGAGCCATAGCGGGTGGAGCTGCCCTCCCGGCGGACGTAAGTGTTTACGTTGCTTTTGCCGAGCGGGAAGCTGACATTGAAGTAGAACAGATCGTCTTTTTTACCGTTGGTATCGCTCAGCTGATGCTGCCAGTTGGCCGAAACATAGGCTGAAAACAGATTGCTTCCCCATCCCGCGTTGATATACCGCGTTTTGCCGGACTGGTTGCGGTTCTTCGTTTCGTAAAGGCTGGCGCTGAACGTCCCTGCCTTGCTGGTTTGCCACTGCAATCCAACGGCATAGTCATGCTTTTTGATCGCCGTAAAACCGCGGTCAATAAACTCCGAGAACTCCCGATAGCCCGGCGAGTAATAGCCCGCCGACGCGGTCACGCTGATGCCTATCGCTGACGTCAGGCTGGCTTCGAGACGATAGCTTTGTCCCTGGCGCGCGTTTTCATGGTCATAGGACTGATTGACCTTCAGGCTCAGCAGGGTCGAAGAAGAAGGCGCCGTATTCAGGCCGACGCCAGCGGCCTGGAAATCCCGGGCCAGTATTGCCCCCAGGTTGATATTACTCCCGGGCAGCAGCCGCCAGCCGCCCGACGCGCTCAGCACCAGCGGTTTTTTGTTGTAATCATCGCTTACCTGGCCAAACGCCAGAAACAGACCAGCCGGATTACCCAGCCTCTGCAGAAAGAGTGAGGCAGGGATCGTATAGCTGTGCCGGGTGCCGTCGGTCTCGACAACCGTTACGCTGAGATCGCTGGTGTAGTTGCGCAGAGCAACATCAGTAAGCGTAAAGGGCCCCACCGGAACGAGGGTCGAATAGACGAGCGTACCCTGCTGGCGAATCTCTACGCGCGCCTGCGAGGTATTAGCGATCCCGCTCACCCTGACCATGCTCTGCTGCGCATCCAGACCGCTTTCCGGCGACAGGGAGACGCCGTACAGACTGGTCCCCTGCAGCAGTCCGTTATTCATGCTGACTTCACCCATTTGTGCGGTTGTGCGCAAATTAACAAAGGTGCGCTGCAAATAGGTCTGGCTGTTTTCGCTGTTGAACTTGCCTTCCGACTGGCTTAATAACTGGTTGGTACGCAGTAGCCACCCGGCAACGTTCACCCCACCTTCAAGCTGCGCCTGTGACCAGGTGGCGCTGCCGCCGCTATATTCGTTGCGCGAAGACATGGCGGAATAGTTAAGCACGGCGGCGGTTCCCTCCATGGTAAAATCCGTAACGGCCTTACCCGGCTGGGCGATCTCTTCAGGGGGGATCACCAGCTCGATCATCTCCTGGCCGGGATCGGCCTTTACGACGGTTTGGGGATGCTGCTTCAGGTAATCGTAACACCCCTTCTGATAGTCGCTGGGGATACGAATATGCGCATGCTCCATTAATGACTTGTCGAAGCAAAGCTCGCCCTGCCGCTGGAAATGCGCCAGCACGCGACCTTTATTCTGCCCGTTCACTTTCAGCGTAACCGTTGTCTGCCCGGGCATAAAGCGTGATTTCTCAGCAAAATATGACGAAACCGTGGGATCGATGCCCAGCGACCTTAAGGTTTCACTATCAAATTCGAGAGAGCCTGCGTCGATTTCAACGGCTTTCCCCTGGCGTGCGCAGAACATACTGACTGCACACATAAGCAGCGTTCTTTTAAACATCCTTGTTTTCCCTGAACGACTTACTGTAATGGTGCTATATATTTTTCACCTTTGTATCCATAACGGCTGGCGGGATAAAAATGCACTTCCGTATCCGCTTTATTGGGTAAGGCTACGGTCGTGCTGGTGTGCGGCAGTAAATAGGTATTTTTCAGCGCACCCTGTTGACCGGATGGTAATGTTGTAAACCCGGCCGCCATACGAACCACATAATTTGAGGGATTGGTGACGACCAGAGAATTGCCCTGCTTATGCCATTTAAGATGCTTCCAGGGAATGAGATCCTGGGCGAGCCCCGCCGGATGAATAATTACCGGTAAATCCTGGCGAATGGTGACTGCAACCCGCTCTTTGCCCTTTTCCCTGGGTGGTATACCTTCGAAGGTTACTCTTTTGAGCTCTTCCTGCATCAGCGGCTTTTGTAACTGCAGCATAAAACGCATTCGCTGTACGGCCCCCGCCTCAACCCTTACAACGGGTTGAGAAACAATAACGCGAACACCTTTATCGCTTTCTGGCAAATCCACAATATTAGTATAAAGCAACGCAGGTCTGGAATCCGTATTCCTCACGTTCATACTGGCTTCCCCTTTGTCGGCATCAATTAATAATACCGATGTTTCGGGTACCATACCGGAGGCGTAACTCTGCACAGAAATAAATAAAAGAGAGTAAATAATGCTACGCTTCATAACATGCCCTTCAGCTGCGATAATGGAAAAGATTATTAACTCCCAGAAAGGGTATTATGAATCCTGAAATGTAATTGTTTGACAGTAACAGGTGTCAAATATTCAAATGGAGTGCGGCGTGTTTTTATTATTAAATCGCCGCACTCATTATTTTTATGGCTTACAGATAAACAAGGCTCAGAGTGGCATTACCGTTCAGAACAATTTCATCAGCACCCAGTACAGAACTGGGCTGCACGGCTGCGGCAATTTTCATCGGTACAGTCATTTCTTTGAACATCTTCGGTTCTGTGGAACCTACCTGACCTACAGTAACAATACGCGAGTTATCATTACTCTGGTTCCCGTAAGACGCGGCACGCCAGGTTGCCCCGTTATTATCAGAAACAAGCAGGTCTGCCGCTACGCTATCTGCAGTCATCTTTGCGCCATCTACGGCGACAGTATAGGCACCGATTTTCGCATCATTGGTCGCCACACCCAGACCAAAGCCGAAATAGCTTTGTGTGATGCTCGGGCCACCTGCGAATACAGAATTAACATATGCACTGGAAGAGAGGGTGACAGCGGAGCTGGCGCGGTTATCGGCCATGGTGAAGCCAATAGCTGTTGCGGCATCACAGGTTACGGTTAAGGTAATATCTTTAGAACCCAGCTGCACCAGGGCATTGCCAGCGGGAGCTTTTCGAATTGACGAGGCAGCAATGGAACCAAAAGCGACTTCACCGCTATTGCTTAATGCCGGGGTGCACGCAGCGGGAAGAATGGTGCCAGAGACTTTCATGGTGACATCGTCAGCAGCATTCACCTGAGCAGAGACCAGCAGTGCAGCGCCCACAGCCAGAGTGGCTACGTTCTTTTTAAACAGAGTCATTTTATTCTTTCCTTAATGTTATTAACCAGCAACTTTCCCGGTTGGCCATGTTTTAACAACCAGATACGCTTTACTATGAAATATATCATTCATAGACTATTTGTAAGAAACAGTGTCGACAAGACTACAGGATAAAATGACGGCCATCATTTAAGTTCGCTACATCAACCTTTCATAACTTCTAAAGATATTTATTTTCATAAAGTTAGCGCGTCGAACACGAGAAGGAATTTTATATTGAAGCTTCTATCAACGGCTAATTCTTTTCATAAAAATAAACCCACCCAATAACCAAAAGCAATTCATCATAGTTACGAATGCTTTAAGGAAATAAAAAAATATGCTTTAGGATATATAGTGTGATAAACATCATTGCCAAAAATAATAAAATAACAATATATTGATGATTCTAAATATCAGACAAAAAAAGGGCCCATGGGGCCCTTTTTTTATTTCACTACACGTAACGCCGGACGCCCACCGCGTGGCGGCGGGGTGTCGTCTGGATCATCGTCGTGATCGGGCTTATCGCCATCGATAATCGACATGACCGGTTCGCTTTCACTCTCGGTCGCGCCATGCTCATCATTGAGGCTGGAAACGTCTTCATCGTAAGCCGCTTCCGGCTCAAACATGGTGCCCGCGCCGTTTTCCCGTGCGTAAATAGCCAGTACAGCAGCCAGCGGCACAGAAACCTGACGCGGAACGCCGCCAAAGCGGGCGTTAAAGCGAACTTCGTCGTTCGCCAGCTCAAGACCACCCACCGCGCGCGGCGCAATGTTCAACACAATTTGCCCGTCACGTGCATATTCCATAGGAACCTGCACGCCCGGTAACGTCACATCCACTACCAGGTGCGGCGTGAGCTGGTTATCCAGCAGCCATTCATAGAAGGCACGCAGCAGATACGGACGGCGCGGAGAAAGCTGTGACATTTCCACAATGATTAACCCCGGCCGAGACGCATTTCACGTTCAGCTTCAGTCAGAGAAGCAAGGAAGGAGTCGCGTTCAAATACGCGCGTCATATAACCTTTGAGCTCTTTCGCACCAGGACCGCTGAATTCAACACCCAGGGTTGGCAAACGCCACAGCAGCGGAGCCAGGTAGCAATCCACCAGACTGAACTCATCGCTCAGGAAGAACGGACGCTGACCGAACACCGGTGCGATCGCCAGCAGCTCTTCACGCAGCTGTTTACGCGCAGCATCGGCTTCCGAAGAGGAACCGTTCGCAATGACGTTCATCAGCGTATACCAGTCTTTCTCGATACGCTGCATGTACAGACGGCTTTCCCCACGCGCAACCGGATAGACCGGCATCAGCGGCGGATGCGGGAAACGCTCATCCAGATATTCCATAATGATACGGGATTCCCACAGGGTCAGCTCACGATCCACCAGCGTTGGTACGCTCTGGCTTGGGTTGAGATCAATAAGATCCTGAGGCGGGTTATCCTTTTCCACATGCTCGATCTCAAAACTGACACCCTTCTCGGCCAGCACGATACGAACCTGATGGCTATAAATGTCAGTAGGACCAGAAAACAGCGTCATTACCGAACGTTTGTTGGCAGCGACAGCCATGAAAACCTCCAGGTATATTCAGAATTTTTACTGCTACCGGCCATACAGGCCAGCCAGATGTTTTGTTGCCCATCCCAGGGAATTCCTACTCTTGTTCAAAAAGAGAACAAAAATCGAGCATTCACCATTATTTGGGCAGAAAAGTGGATGATAGTTTACCAGATTTTGCGACCTTTGTGGTGAGGGTATTCTGGAAATGCGGAAAAAGAGGTCAGAAAGGGCGTCTGGATGTGGATGCGTTGAGCATGAGCCATAAAAAAACCCGCCGAAGCGGGTTTTTCGCAAATTGTTGTCTGCCGAAGCAGAAAGCAATTAACGCTTGGAGAACTGTGGACGACGACGTGCTTTACGCAGACCCACTTTCTTACGTTCAACCTGACGAGCGTCACGAGTAACGAAGCCAGCTTTACGCAGTTCAGAACGCAGGGATTCGTCGTACTCCATCAGAGCGCGGGTGATACCGTGACGGATCGCACCTGCCTGACCGGAGATACCACCACCTTTAACGGTGATGTACAGATCCAGTTTTTCTACCATATCAACCAGTTCCAGCGGCTGGCGAACTACCATGCGGGCAGTTTCACGACCGAAGTATTGTTCCAGAGAACGCTGGTTGATTACGATTTTACCACTGCCCGGTTTGATGAACACGCGAGCGGCGGAGCTTTTGCGGCGACCAGTGCCGTAGTATTGATTTTCAGCCATTGCCTATAATCCCGATTAGATGTCAAGAACTTGCGGTTGCTGTGCCGCGTGGTTGTGCTCGTTACCTGCGTAAACTTTCAGTTTACGGTACATAGCACGACCCAGCGGGCCTTTTGGCAGCATGCCTTTAACCGCGATTTCAATCACACGCTCAGGACGGCGGGCAATCATCTCTTCAAAGGTCGCTTGTTTGATACCGCCGATGTGGCCGGTGTGGTGATAGTACACTTTGTCAGTACGCTTGTTGCCGGTTACAGCAACTTTGTCAGCGTTCAGAACGATGATGTAATCACCGGTATCGACGTGCGGAGTGTATTCCGCTTTGTGCTTACCGCGCAGGCGACGAGCCAGTTCGGTAGCCAGACGGCCCAGAGTTTTACCGGTCGCGTCAACAACATACCAGTCGCGTTTTACGGTTTCTGGTTTAGCTGTAAAAGTTTTCATTAAAAGCTTACCCAAATAAATAAGTTACACGTTGGTGAACACCCAAACGTTTAGTAGTTGAGGTTCACACGACATTGTCCAGCAAACCTACCCCTTCGAATAGCCTATGCCGGCGCAGAGAAAGTTTTGGGAAAAAAACCTTCTTGTAACGTGGGGTCGCAAGATTATAGAGAAGTCAGGGGTAAAGATCGACCCTTAATTGTGATTTGAAGCGGGTTTTTACGGGGAGCCGAAAAGCCGGGCGGCGGTGGTGCCTTATCCGGCCTTGCGCGCTTAACGGAGGAGATTTACGGCATATGCTGGCGCTTCAGATACTCTTCGCTTTGCATCTCCTGCAGGCGTGACAGGCAGCGCTGGAACTCAAACTTCAGCCGCTCCCCCTGATAGATCTCATATAAAGGCACGGCTGCGCTCACCACCAGCTTAACGTGGCGTTCGTAGAACTCATCCACCAGCGCGATAAAACGTCGGGCTTCACTCTCCATCAACGTAGTCATCACCGGCACCTCAAACAGCATCACCGTATGGAACAGGCGCGAGAGCGCAATATAGTCATGCTGGCTGCGGGCATCGACACAGAGGGTGGCAAACGACACGGCGAGGGTCTGGTTGACGACGCCCAGCGTTTGCAGGGGACGATGGTTTACCTCCAGCACCGGGGCGTTACCCCGCTCCGCGCCGGCAAGCGCCAGCCACAGCTTGTCCATCTGCTGTTGCGTGTCGTCATTCAACGGCGAAATCCACAGATGGGCCTGGGTCAGCGTACGCAGACGGTAGTCGATGCCGGCATCCACATTCATGATGTGACAATGCTCTTTAATCGCCGCGATAGCCGGCAGGAAGCGGGCACGTTGCAGGCCGTTACGGTAGAGCTCATCTGGCGGAATGTTTGATGTCGCCACCAGGGTGATACCCCGGTCAAAGAGCGCTTTCATTAATCCGCCCAGCAGCATGGCGTCGGTAATATCCGAGACAAAAAACTCATCGAAGCAGAGCACATCGGTTTCAGCTTTAAAACGCTCAGCGACGATATCCAGCGGATCGCTCTGCCCCTGCAGGGCCGTCAGCTCTTCATGGACCCGCAGCATAAAGCGGTGAAAGTGAAGACGCTGCTTACGCGTCCCCGGCAGGCTCTGGTAAAAAAGATCCATCAGCCAGGTTTTGCCGCGCCCGACGCCCCCCCACATATATAAGCCCCGCACTGGCGTGACGCTCTGCGGCGCTTTCTTGCCCAACAACCGTCCAAATGCGGCTTTTAACCCACCGGAAGGCGCAGCTTCGGCTGGCCGGGCCGTCAGCTCATGCCAGATGCCGTCCAGACGGCTTACCGCTTCACGCTGTACCTCATCTGGCTGGTGGGAGCCCTCGCTCAGGGCCTGTTGATAACGCGATGTAGGGGAGAGACTTTGCATAATGTTATTGTTATTCCTTCAATTAATACCCGTCAGACTGCTCAGTTGACGAAAAAAAGGCCGTTCTACAGTACGCGATGATGCGGCGGGATTCCACTTCTAAGGAAATAGCGGTTATAGTGGCATAATCAGGCCCTGGCATGGAGCCGAGCCAACACCCTACGGAACCACAAGACAACGGGAGAAGTTCATGACCTGGGAATATGCGCTAATTGGTTTAGTCGTCGGCATCGCTATCGGCGCCGTGGCCATGCGTTTTGGTAATCGCAAATTGCGTCAGCAACAGGCGTTGCAGTACGAACTGGAAAAGAACAAAGCTGAACTGGACGAGTATCGTGAAGAGCTGGTCAGCCACTTTGCTCAGAGCGCCGAGCTGCTGGACAACATGGCGCATGACTACCGTCAGCTTTATCAGCACATGGCGAAAAGCTCCAGCAGCCTGCTGCCGGAGATGAGCGCGGAAAACAATCCGTTCCGTAACCGTCTGGCCGAGTCCGAAGCCAGTAACGATCAAGCGCCTGTACAGATGCCACGTGACTACTCCGAAGGGGCTTCCGGCCTGCTGCGCGGTGGCGCAAAGCGCGACTAATCGCAGATCGAAAATAAATTTTACGGGCGCAGCCTTTGCGCCCGTCCTTTCTTCCTGACCCCAGCTATTATTTAGTCAAACACCTCATTGTTCAGCGTTTTAAAATTCAATAACATCAGTCTGTTTCAGGGCCGTTATCCCTTCATTCCAGGTTGCGAGAGCCAGCAAAAATGAACAAAAAAAATCAGCTGTTGAGCGCGTTAGCATTGAGTATCGGTTTATCCCTGTCGGCCTCGTATCCGCTGGCTGCCGCACTCCCTTCGCAGGTTCCCGGCGAGGCCGCCCTGCCGAGCCTGGCGCCAATGCTGGAGAAAGTCCTGCCCGCCGTCGTAAGCGTGCAGGTCGAAGGCACCGCGGTGCAAAGCCAGCGTATTCCGGAAGAGTTGAAGAAGTATTTTGGCGATGAAGCTCCTGACCAGCAGGGACAGCCCTTTGAAGGTCTGGGCTCCGGGGTCATCATCGACGCCGCGAAGGGCTATGTCCTGACCAATAACCACGTCATCAGCCATGCCGATAAAATCAGCGTGCAGATGAATGATGGCCGGGAGTTTGATGCCAAACTGATTGGCGGTGACGATCAGAGCGATATCGCCCTGCTGCAGTTGCAAAACCCAACCGGCCTGACGCAAATCGCCATTGCTGACTCCGATAAACTACGCGTCGGCGATTTCGCGGTGGCGGTGGGTAACCCCTTCGGCCTCGGCCAGACCGCCACCTCCGGCATTATCTCCGCGCTGGGCCGCAGTGGGCTGAATCTTGAAGGGCTGGAAAACTTTATCCAGACCGACGCCTCCATTAACCGGGGTAACTCCGGCGGCGCGCTGCTGAACCTGAACGGCGAGCTGATTGGCATTAACACCGCCATTCTTGCCCCTGGCGGCGGCAGCGTCGGGATTGGCTTTGCCATTCCCAGCAACATGGCACGCACGCTGGCCCAGCAGCTGATTGAATTTGGCGAAGTGAAACGTGGCCTGCTGGGTATTAAAGGCACCGAGATGAGTGCGGATATCGCCAAAGCGTTCAACCTGAACGTGCAGCGCGGCGCCTTCGTCAGCGAAGTGTTGCCGAATTCCGGTTCCGCAAAAGCGGGCGTGAAATCCGGGGACGTGATTGTCAGCCTGAATGATAAACCGTTAAGCAGCTTTGCCGAACTGCGTTCGCGCATCGCCACTACGGAGCCGGGTGCGACGGTTAAGCTTGGCATTTTGCGTGACGGGAAGCCGCTGGATCTGCAGGTCACGCTCGATAAAAGCACCTCTTCTTCGGCCAGCGCAGAGATGATTGCTCCCGCGCTACAGGGGGCGACCTTAAGCGACGGACAGTTAAAAGACGGCACCAAAGGCATCACCCTCGAAAGCGTCGAGAAGAGCAGTCCTGCCGCGCAGGCTGGGCTTCATCAGGACGATGTGATTATCGGGGTGAACCGCGTTCGCGTGCAGTCTATCGCCGAAATGCGCAAGGTGCTGGAGAGCAAACCTACCGTTATCGCCCTGCAGATCGTGCGTGGTAACGATACGCTCTATATTCTGCTGCGCTAAGCCTGTACCTGTCCGGACATCACCCCGTGTGATGTCCGGATAAGTCATGTTATGCTGCTTGCGTTCTCCCTTTAACGACGCCCGTATCATGGTTTTTAAGCTCATTCGTTCGGTCGCCATCGGCCTGGTAGTAGGTGGCCTGTTACTGGCCGCGATGCCCTCTTTACGTCAGTTCAATCAGCTGGCTGCGCCGCAGTTCGACAGCGCAGATGAAACGCCTGCCAGTTATAACCAGGCAGTACGCCGCGCCGCCCCTGCGGTGGTTAACGTCTATAACCGTGGGCTAAACAGCACCAGCCATAATCAGCTGGAGATCCGCACCCTTGGCTCCGGGGTGATTATGGATGAACGCGGCTACATTATTACCAACAAACATGTGATCAACGATGCCGATCAGATCATCGTGGCGCTGCAGGATGGCCGCGTCTTTGAGGCACTGCTCGTGGGCTCCGACAGTCTGACGGATCTGGCAGTCCTCAAAATCAACGCCACGGGCGGCCTGCCCGTTATCCCCATCAACCGTAAGCGGACGCCCCATATCGGCGACGTGGTGCTGGCCATTGGCAACCCCTATAACCTCGGACAGACCATTACCCAGGGGATCATCAGCGCAACCGGGCGTATCGGCCTGAACCCATCCGGACGGCAGAATTTCCTGCAGACGGACGCGTCCATCAACCATGGCAACTCCGGCGGCGCGCTGGTGAACTCGCTGGGCGAACTGATGGGCATCAACACCCTCTCGTTTGATAAAAGCAACGACGGGGAAACGCCCGAAGGGATCGGCTTCGCCATCCCGTTCCAGCTCGCTAACAAGATTATGGATAAGCTGATTCGCGACGGACGCGTGATCCGCGGCTACATTGGTATTGGCGGGCGTGAGATTGCTCCGCTGCATTCTCAGGGTGGCGGAATCGATCAGATCCAGGGGATTGTAGTGAACGAAGTGACCCCTGGCGGCCCAGCGGCAGAAGCGGGTATCAGGGTTAACGACGTGATTGTCTCGGTGAACGGTAAACCGGCCGTGTCGGCGCTGGAAACCATGGATCAGGTGGCGGAGATCAGGCCAGGCTCTATCATCCCGGTGGAAGTGATGCGTGATGATAAGAAACTGACCCTGCAGGTGACCATTCAGGAATACCCGGCCACCAACTGAGTTGGCAGGCATAAAAAAACCGGAGTTCATACTCCGGTTTTTTATTGCCCTGACGGGAAGCGCGTCGCTTATTTATTAACGAACTCTTCGCCCAGAACGATATCGTTCTTCAGGGTTTCCAGCATGCCAGCCATCGCCTGCTGTTCAAACGCGCTCAGGGTGCCGATAGACTTACGCTCTTCGATACCGTTTTTACCCAGCAGCAGCGGCTGAGAGAAGAAGCGCGCGTGCTCGCCGTCACCTTCAACGTAAGCGCATTCCACCACGCCTTGCTCACCTTGCAGGGCGCGGACCAGAGAGAGGCCGAAACGTGCCGCAGCCTGGCCCATAGAGAGGGTTGCAGAGCCGCCACCCGCCTTCGCTTCCACCACTTCGGTGCCGGCGTTCTGGATACGTTTGGTCAGGTCAGCCACTTCCTGCTCGGTGAAGCTCACACCTGGGATCTGGGACAGCAGTGGCAGAATGGTCACACCAGAGTGGCCGCCGATAACCGGGACTTCGAGCTCGGTTGGCTGTTTGCCTTTCAGTTCCGCAACAAAGGTGTTGGAGCGGATGATGTCCAGCGTGGTTACGCCGAACAGTTTGTTCTTGTCATACACGCCCGCTTTTTTCAGCACTTCTGCCGCGATAGCCACAGTGGTGTTAACCGGGTTAGTGATGATACCGATGCAGGCTTTCGGGCAGGTAGTAGCAACCTGCTGAATCAGGTTCTTAACGATACCCGCGTTCACGTTGAACAGGTCGGAACGATCCATACCTGGCTTACGCGCCACGCCTGCGGAGATCAGCACCACGTCTGCGCCTTCGAGCGCCGGGCGAGCATCTTCACCGGAGAAGCCTTTGATTTTAACAGCCGTCGGGATGTGGCTGAGGTCTACCGCCACACCAGGTGTTACCGGGGCGATATCATAGAGAGAGAGTTCTGAGCCTGCAGGCAGCTGAGTTTTCAGTAGTAGGGCAAGCGCCTGGCCGATACCGCCAGCAGCGCCGAGGACTGCGACTTTCATCCTAAACTCCTTATTATGGTGAGCTAACTTTCTGTTACTCCGTCGCGGCGACCTTAATTCAGCAGATCAATAAATACAATCGTGATGTATCAGGAATTAGCGGTCACGCGCTTTTCGCTTCTGCCGGAAAGCTATCGGGCGTTATGCGATAACTAAGCAACGAATCAAGAGGTGGTTACAATACACCCTCGCCAGCCACCAAAACAACATCAATTTGATAACATTTAATTTACTTTTAAGCTTATTTGCGAGGCGTGACGCAGGCATGTTCCTTGATAACGAATTTTGATAAAATCACTCCCTTTCATAACATTATTTCAGCCTAACATTGGGCAGATAGTTTGCATAAAAATTCATCCATGTGCATAATAATGTTGTTTCTACCGCTATATTTCGGGTGATTTATGCGAATCTCTTCTAAACAAGAAGAATTGGTTAAAGCGTTTAAAGCGCTGCTTAAAGAAGAAAAATTTAGTTCCCAGGGGGAGATTGTCCAGGCTCTACAGGATGAGGGTTTTGAAAACATCAACCAGTCGAAAGTCTCCCGCATGTTAACCAAGTTCGGCGCGGTGCGTACCCGCAACGCCAAAATGGAGATGGTCTACTGTCTGCCAGCCGAACTGGGCGTCCCGACCACCTCGAGCCCGCTGAAGAATCTGGTACTGGATATCGACTATAACGAAGCTGTGGTGGTGATCCACACCAGCCCGGGTGCGGCACAACTGATTGCGCGCCTGCTCGACTCGCTGGGTAAAGCGGAAGGTATCCTCGGCACTATTGCCGGTGACGACACCATCTTCACGACCCCGGCCAATGGTTTCTCCGTGAAAGATCTCTACGAAGCCATTCTGGTACTGTTCGAACAGGAACTCTGATCCCCTTCCCTGCCGCCGCTCGCGGCGGGGAACCTTCTGCTCCCGCCCCGTTTCACCCTACAATCTGTTATCTGTAATTTAACAAATAGTGCGTTTTTCTGCCTCATTGCTTTTACACAGCGAATGATAAACCACAAGATCGCACAAATAATCAAAGTTACATATCTTATTAATTTTAATAGAAATAACTGCTCAAGCCCCGCTTATCTCCCTGCTTTTTATTTCTTTTCGTTATATAAAATCCCTTGTTTAATTCTTGACCACCCAAGAAACAATTAGCATGGTATTAATTTATGCCGTTATTAGTGTATACTTGTTTTTGTGATGAGGGTCACGAAACGACGACCCCAGTAAAAGAATATGACGAGGAAAAGAATCATGAAAATCAAAACTACCGTAGCCACACTAAGCATTCTCTCTGTCCTGTCTTTCGGCGCCTTTGCTGCTGATGCGATCAACGCCGAGCAGGCTCAGTCTCGTGAATCTATCGGTACCGTTTCTATCGGTGCGATCGGAACCTCTCCGATGGACATGAACCAGATGCTGAACAAAAAAGCGCAGGAACAGGGTGCCTCTTCCTATCGCGTTATCGAAGCGCGTACAGGTGACCACTGGCATGCAACTGCTGAGCTGTACAAATAAGTCGTACCGAGTATTACCCGTACTACCCGATATCTCTGTTCAACGGCACCAGGCATAAAAATAGCAGCACAACCCTTCTTGCCGTTGAGCCTGCACTCCAGGAGTAAAGACTATGAACACTAAATTAATTATCGCCGCTGGTTTCGCTTCCGTTCTCTCATTTGGTGCCAGCGCTGCTGTACATCAGGTAAACGCCGACCAGGCGCAAGGCCTGCAATCTATGGGGAGCATCTCCGTAAGTGAAGTGGCCGGCTCGCCGATGGATGTCCGTCAGGCTCTGGCCGCAAAAGCTGAAAAAGCGGGCGCCAGCAGCTATCGCGTTACTGAGCTGAATACCGGTGACCACTGGCATGCCACGGCCGAGCTGTACAAATAAACCCTCGTCGTATTGATATACGACTTGCCCCTGCTTCGCAGGGGCTTTTTTATATCCTGCACTAATGTACGTTAAAGCGAATCTGCCCCTCCAGCTCCTCTTCCGCCTCATCAAACAGCAGGATCAGCGCCCCAAAGCGTCTGCGCAGCTTTTCCGGTAAATGGATGAATTCGATTTCAAGCGGTAGCGGCAACTGGCTGCTGGTCACTATTTCCCACAGGGAGTCCAGATCCGTCACCCTCTCTTGCCCTATACCGAAGGTCCGTGAAAACTCACGGTAGAACGCCTCCTGACTGTCAATTTCATCAAAATCAAACGTATAGATATTCATGCCAGCCACCCCGTCCAGGTGAGCGGCTTCTGCCGCTCTGCCAATTATAATCCCCCGATATGCAGGGTTTTGACTTCCAGGAACTCCTCCAGCCCCAGCACTGACCCTTCGCGGCCCAGCCCCGACTCTTTCACCCCGCCAAAAGGCCCAAGCTCCGTGGATACCGCGCACTCGTTTATGCCGATCATCCCGCTCTCAAGGGCCTGTGAAACGCGGAACACCCGCTGCAAATTCTGAGTATAGAAATAGGCAGCCAGGCCAAACGGTGTATTGTTGGCGCGCTGGATCACCTCCTCTTCAGAGGTGAAACGGAAGCAGGCCGCCACGGGTCCGAAGGTCTCTTCGCTGGCAAGCGCCATCCCTTCATGGCAGTCTGCCAGCACCGTCGGTTGCCAGAAGTTGCCGCCGAGAGCATGGGCTTTGCCGCCCGCCAGCACCGTCGCCCCTTTGGCGACGGCATCCTCCACATGCTCACGCACTTTTTTCACTGCGGCAGGTTCAATCAACGGCCCGACGACGGTCCCCTCTTCCAGACCGTCACCCACTTTTAAGTCGTTTACGGCAGCGACGAGTTTGCTGACAAACGCCTCATACACCGACTCCTGAATATAGAAGCGGTTAACGCTGACGCAGACCTGCCCCGCGTTACGGAATTTATTGGCTATTGCCCCTTTCACCGCCGCATCGATATCGGCATCGTCAAAGACGATATAAGGCGCATTCCCGCCCAGCTCCATCGACACTTTTTTCATGGTCTCGGCGGCATTGCGCATCAGGGTTTTGCCCACCGCCGTCGAGCCGGTAAAGGAGATTTTGCGCACCTCAGGGCTATACATGATCGCGTCGCTTATCTCAGCGGTATTTCCCGCCACCGCGTTGAGTACGCCATCCGGGACCCCCGCTTTTTTAGCCAGAGTGAGCAGCGCAAAGGCGCTCAGCGGCGTGTTATTAGCCGGTTTAATCACGCCGGTACAGCCTGCCGCCAGCGCCGGGCCCAGCTTGCGGGTCAGCATCGCCATCGGGAAGTTCCACGGCGTGATAGCCGCCACCACGCCAATGGGTTCGCGGGTGGCAAGAATGCGGGAGCCGGGTTTAACAGGAGGGATGATTTCGCCGTTGGCGCGTTTGGCCTGCTCGGCAAACCACTGGATGAAACTGGCCGCGTACTCCACTTCCCCTTCCGCCTCTTTCAGCGGTTTGCCCTGCTCGGTGGTCATCAGCTGGCCAAGCCACTGCTTGTTTTCAATGATTAATTCATACCAGCGATAGAGGATGGCCGAACGCTCTTTAGCGGTTTTTGCACGCCAGGCCGGGAAAGCCCGGCTCGCGGCGGCGATGGCCTCTTCGGTCTCTTTCTTGCCTGCTTTTGCCACCTGGGCTACCACAGCCCCGGTCGACGGGTTAAGTACATCGAATGTGGTATCGAGCGTTTTCCATACGCCATCGACTAAATATCCGGTCTGAAATAGCGCACTATCCTGAAGAGACTGGGTAGTCATGTATCCTCCCATTTTGAGTTTATGTCCTCGCCAGGATAAGTATAGTCACAAAAAAACCGACGCTTATGGCGTCGGTTTTAGGAAGGATTAGCTGTCGGTCAGGGCATTCTGGTATCGATGCAGCATGCCCACCAGCCGCTGCACCGGTTCGGTCACCTGTCGCGGCGCCTCCCAGATACGCAGTTTTTCCTGATAGATTTCCAGCTCCGCCAGCAGCTGCGTGAAATAGCGTCGGCGCTTATCGTCGCTGGAGGCTGAAATCACATGATCGGCAGTACGGCGCAGCTGGCGGTGGAACGCAGAGAGATCGTCATTCACCGGAATCGGCGCGTTGCGCAGACGCTGGTGGGCGATGATCAGCGTCAGGGCCAGGCGGAATTTCGCCAGATCGCCCGGGAACTTGTTCAGCAGTAAAAAGAGCTGCTGATAGAGCGCAGGCAGATGGTTCTCTTTACGTCGGGCGGTATTGGTGGTCATCGCCGAGACGGCGGCAGAAACGAACTGGTTCAGCAGCACGCGTCCGGTTCGGGCCTGAGAGTTATCGCGCACCAGCAGGATCACCATCATCGCCAGGAAGCAGCCGACAATCTGTCCCAGCGCGCTGTCGAGAAACTGGCTGAAGTGGAACGTCATCGGGTTATCCAGGACCAGAATATTGATGGTACTGGCCAGGGCCCCCAGCGATCCCAGGCGTCGCTTCTGTACCTCGATACCAATAAAGAAGGCCATAACCGCGAGACTCAGACAGAGCAACAGCATGCTTTGCTGGGTTGACGGGAGGACCACCAGGAAATAGAAAGCGCCAATCGGCAACGCCGCCAGGGTGCCGTACAGAAAATCGAGCGCCACCATCCGGGGATTAGGCAGTCGCATCGCCAGCGAGGTGACCACCGCGATCATCACCATCGCGCCGCTTCCGGAGGTCCAGCCGGTCCAGAGCCAGAAAAGCGTCCCCAGCATACAGGCCAGCGTGGTACGCCAGAAGTTAACCATCGCATGGTGGCGCTCCGCCGACTCGGCTTTTACCACCACTTCCCCCTGCAACACCTCCTCTTCGGTGGCGCTGATTTTAGTGTTGCCGATAACGCCGCGTTTGAGCAGCAGGTAGCGCGTCGCCGCGCCGACCCAGGTATAGATGGTGACCGGGGTATCGCGTTCGCCGGTCCAGGCGATGACCCGGCGCATGCGTTTGAGCTGCTTATGCACGTCCTGAGCAGTGGCAACGGGGGTGGCAAACAGCTCGCGGAAGGTCCCGGTGATCGCCTCGGGGCGCGTGTTCTGGAGCAGATAGGTTTCACAGGCCTGGGTGATGAGGGTTAAGGAGACGGTATTAAGTGCCTTCAGGCGGCGGTTTGCCCGCGACCAGCGCGACGACTCCATATTGAGGTTGCTGCGCATCCCCTCCAGCGCGGTGGTACGACGCACCAGCGCGCTCCAGGCGTTATCGACCTCTTCACTGTCGCCGTGCTCGATGCACAGCTGCATGAGTTGATACTGGGCAACGATCAGCGCATCCAGCTCGCGATCCACCTCCTGTTTGATCGAGCGGGGAGAGAAGAGCAGATCCGCCACGATCGCGCAGACGATCCCCATCACGATCTCACTGCAGCGCTCTACGGCAAACTGTGGGGCCAGCAGGGGATTGGCCTGAATGGTGATGATAATAATCAGCGCCGTATAGCCGGAAAGGCCCCAGGCGTAGGAGTTCTCCACCCGCACCAGGGAGGAGATCCAGGTACAAAAACCGGCCCAGATACAGCACACCATCAGCATCAATAGCGGGGTGCGGATCATCAGGATCACGATGGTGAGCGCCGCCATACAGCCGATAAAGGTGCCGACGATACGCAGCATCCCGCGATAGCGGATGGCGCCGGAGTAAGGCTCACCGCCTGCGGCAAACGCCGGGCCGGCGGCGACAATCGCGGCCGTCAGCACCGCCCAGCGGGGCGTTTCCAGCTGAAAATGAAACCCGACAAACAGCGCCAGCACGATGGCGAAGGCCAGCTTAATCGCGAAGCGCAGGTGCTGGTTGGCGATGGAAAAGATACCCATGGCGATTAACCAAACTCGCGCAGACGGTGGGCAATTTTGCGGAACAGCGAGTCGTGGCGTGCATCCCGATCTTTCTCACCGGTGATCACCACCGTCGCCGTCGTTCCTGCTGGCCACAGGTCGCCCTGCTGTGCATCCAGACGAATACGCACCGGCACGCGCTGCGCCAGACGCACCCACTCCAGATTGGAATCTACCGTCGCCATCCCTTTGCCGTCGCGGGTGGCGCTGGCGTTAGTCACCCCTGCCGCTATGCTGTCGACAGTACCTTTCAGCACCTGGTTGCTGCCAAGGGGAGTGATCTCCGCCCGGTAACCCGGACGGACATTTTCCAGTTTGGTCTCTTCCATATAGGCGAGTACATAGAAGGAGTGCTGTTTCACCAGTGCCACGGCGGTGGAGCCGCGGGTAATAAATTCACCGGTATAGACGTTGAGGTTGGTTACCCAGCCATCGGACGGGGCGCGGATGACGGTGCGCTCGAGATCGAGCTTCGCCAGATCGCGTGTGGCCTCGGACTTCGCCAGCTGATGCAGTACGGTTTGCAGCACGTTGTTGGACTGGTCAATCTCCTCGCGGGACATCGCCTGCACCCCCAGCTTATTACGGCGCCCAGCCTCACGACGTTTTTCCGCCGCCAACGCCTCGTAGTAAGAGACATCCGCTTCGGCTTGTTCCAGCGCTTTCCGGTAACGAGGCTGGTCGATGGTAAACAGCACCTGATCCTTTTTGACCAGCTGGTTGTCATGCACATTGACGGCGGTGATCAGCCCCGCCACATCGGGGGCGATGGCGACGATGTCAGCGCTAAAACGCGCATCACGCGTCCACGGTGACTCAGTGTAATAGACCCACGCGCGAAAAATAGCGATGAACGCGAGGATGACCAGTGCCACGGTAATGGCGGTACGGGAGATTTTTCTTGTTAGTGTTTTCACATCAACCTCAAACAAACAGGCGCGATACCAGATAGAACAGGCAGCAATAGAGCGCGGAATTAAACAATGCAGGGTGCCAGACGAAATCATAGATCCCGGTTGGAGCCAGCACCTTTCGCACCAGCCAAAAAATCGCCAGTGATAAAAGCAGTTCGAAGAATATCGGTGGGAACGACAAACCGAACACCACGATAACGGGAAACAGACTCATGTTGACCTTGATTAGAGCGAGCAGGCGAAAGAATTATTCAGCGTACACCACCGCAGAAGTGGCCAGAAAAGCCGGGCGAGAGTGGCGTAGCTATAATGTATTAATAATATATTAGCGTAACTGTTATGCTGTTATCTATCATATGTGATCTAAATCACTTTTAAGCCAGAGTGAATAATGGAACGTCTAAAACGGATGTCAGTTTTTGCCAAAGTCGTTGAGCTGGGCTCCTTTACCGCCGCGGCCAGGCAACTACAGATGAGCGTCTCTTCTATCAGCCAGACCGTTGCCAAACTGGAAGATGACCTCCAGGTGAAGCTTCTCAACCGCAGCACGCGCAGCCTCGGCCTGACGGAGGCCGGGAAAATCTATTATCAGGGCTGCCGGCGAATGTTGTATGAAGCCCAGTCGGTACATGAGCAACTCTACGCCTTCAATAACACCCCCATCGGCACGCTGCGCATCGGCTGCTCTTCAACTATGGCACAAAATGTCCTGGCTGAAATGACCGCTGAGATGTTGCAGGAGTATCCGGGGCTGACGGTTAATCTGGTCACCGGTATTCCCGCTCCGGATCTGATCGCCGATGGCCTGGATGTGGTGATCCGCGTCGGGGCTTTGCAGGATTCGAGCCTCTTTTCGCGTCGTCTGGGGAGCATGCCGATGGTGGTGTGCGCGGCGAAAAAATACCTCGCCAGAGCGGGTATCCCGGAAAAACCGGCGGACCTCAGCAATCACGCCTGGCTGGAGTACAGCGTGCGGCCGGATAATGAATTTGAGCTGACTGCGCCAGAGGGTCTGTCAACAAAGCTGCTGCCGCAGGGGCGTTTTGTCACTAACGATCCGATGACCATCTCCCGCTGGCTGGTGGCTGGAGCCGGGATCGCCTATGTGCCGCTGATGTGGGTGATCAACGAGATCAACAGCGGCGAGCTGGAGATCCTCTTCCCGCGCTATCAGTCGGATCCACGCCCGGTTTACGCGGTCTATACCGAAAAGGATAAGCTGCCGCTGAAGGTGCAGGTGTGCATTAACTATCTGACGGACTATTTTGTGCAGGTGGCGACGCTGTTTCAGGAGATGCGGGGAAGGAAGGAGTAACCCTCTCCCGCGGGAGAGGGTCAGGATGAAAAGATTACGCAGTACCACCGACGGTCAGGTTATCCACTTTCAGGGTTGGCTGACCGACGCCTACCGGCAGGCTCTGCCCCTCTTTACCGCAGACACCGACGCCGTTATCCAGCTTCAGATCGTTACCCACCATTGAGATCTGCTGCATCGCTTCGATGCCGGAGCCAATCAGGGTGGCGCCTTTCACCGCTTTGGTCACTTTGCCCTTCTCAATCAGATAGGCTTCTGAGGTTGAGAAGACAAATTTACCGGAGGTGATATCCACCTGGCCACCGCCGAAGTTCGGCGCGTAGATCCCGTAATCAACGGATTCGATAATTTCCTGCGGCGTGGATTTACCCGCCAGCATATAGGTGTTGGTCATACGCGGCATCGGCAGGTGCGCGTAGGATTCGCGACGGCCATTGCCGGTTGGCGCAACGCCCATCAGGCGCGCATTCAGCTTGTCCTGCATATAGCCTTTCAGGATGCCGTTTTCGATCAGCACGTTGTACTGGCCCGGCGTGCCTTCATCGTCGATGGAGATCGAGCCACGACGATCGGTCATGGTGCCATCATCCACTACGGTACAGAGTTCCGAGGCTACCAGCTCCCCTACCTGACCGCTGAACACAGAGGTGCCGCGGCGGTTGAAGTCGCCTTCCAGACCGTGGCCTACCGCTTCGTGCAGCAGTACACCAGGCCAGCCTGCACCCAGCACTACCGGCAGCGTACCCGCAGGCGCCGCCACGGCAGAGAGGTTAACCAGCGCCATGCGCACCGCCTCTTTCGCCCAGGCGTCGGCACGCACTTCGCCATCCACCGGATTGAGGAACCATTCATAACCGAAACGACCGCCGCCGCCGCTGGAGCCGCGCTCGCGTTTGCCATCCTCTTCCACCAGCACGCTGACGGAGAGACGCACCAGCGGACGCACGTCGGCGGCCAGGGTGCCGTCGGTTGCCGCCACCAGAATCAGCTCATATACGCCGCTCAGGCTGGCCGAGACTTCCTGTACGCGCTTGTCTTCCGCGCGGGCGACTTTGTCCACCCGGCGCAGGATATCCAGCTTCTCTTCACGACTCATGCTTTGCAGCGGATCGACGCTGGTATAGAGCGCAGAGTGCTGCACTTCACCCAGGGTTTTCACCCGGCCATCGCCACTTTCGCGCACGATGGTGCGGGCCGCCTGCGCGCTCTGTTCCAGCGCGGTCAGGCTAACCTGGTCCGCATAGGCAAAACCGGTTTTCTCACCGCTAACGGCACGTACGCCGACGCCCTGGTCGATGTTATACGAGCCATCTTTGATGATGCTGTCTTCTAAAACCCAGGATTCGTGATAGCTCGACTGAAAGTAGAGATCGCCGTAGTCGAGACGGCGTTCGGTCAGTTGACCAAGAATGGAAAAGAGGTCCTGATGGCTCAGGCCGTTCGCTGCCAGCAGATGTTCACTTACCAGGTTCAGACTCATCGTTTTGCTACTCGTTCGTTGCCGTCCACAGGACGTATCTAAGATCTTATCTATTGAGAGTGAGGCAATTAATTGCCCGCGTCAAATCATTGCTGTGCATCTTTGCGAGGCTGACGCAGCACTTCATTAATCTGCGGTTTATCCACCGGGCCGGTAATGTGATAGCGCAGAATGGAGACTTTGCTCCACAGCGGCCCCAGCACTTTACTGGCGGCAAACACCGCCGCGCCCACAATCGGGTTAACGGCAAAGGCCGCCGCCACGCCGACGGTGGCGGAAATTTCCGGCGCCACCACCGCTTCCATATCCAGCTCACGACGCACCAGATTGACGGAGCCTTTCATGGCGATATCTGCTTCCAGCCCGTCCACCAGCGTATCGTCGGTGTGCAATACGCCATCTTTGATCCACGCGGTGCTGCGGATCGAGTCGAAGTAGAAGCCTTCATTAAAGGTATCGTTGAAGTCAAAGCGCAGCTTGCGCAGCAGGGCGTCGAAACTGAGTAACCGCAACAGTTGCCCTGCATGGCCGGTGCTGAGATCGGCGATTTCACCTCTCCCCAGCCGCGTTTTCAGAATGCCGTTAAGCGAGGCTTCGTCAGGCTTCCAGGGCATGTCGCGCCAGTGCAGATCGTAATCGACATCAAACGATGAACCGCGAATCGGGGTCGTGACGCCAAAATAGTTAGCGGCGGCATCCAGCTTGTTGCCCTTAATTTGCCCCTTCAGAGAGGTGCGCTTCTCGCGGACGCCGTTCACCCATTCGCCGTTGGCGGTCAGGCGCCCGAAGCCGGTATCAATCAACCCTCCCGCCAGGGTCAGGGTATCGCCCTTGATGGTGAAATCGCCATTAACTCGGCCATACTTCTGTCCCCAGAGCCAGCACTCGGCGCAGCGCAGCTGTAGGTCAGGCCAGCCGCTAAAATCGATTCGTGAGGTACTGGATAACGGCGAGACGTTATTGCTTGTCCCGGCGGTGACGGAGGCCGGATTGTAATAGAGATAGCGGATCTGCGCCTGCCACGGCGCGGTGTCACGCATCAGCAGGCTGGCGTTGATCTCCCGTCCCTGGGCATCGATTTTCGAACCGTTGAGGGTGGGCTGCGAGACAATGCTCAGGTTATTCCACTGCTGCCCGCCCAGCGTCAGCGCTGGCGTGCGCACCGTGATGTGTTGCGGGAACTGCGCCGCTTCATCCACATTTTGCCCCACCCCGCGCTGGAAAAGCGCCAGCCATTCTGCCCCGTCCATCGGCGGCAGGTTGAGCTCTATACCCGCCTGCTCCGGCAGCGGCGGCAGGGTGCGGCTGTCGGTGGTCCAGATGGCGCGATCCAGCGTCAGCTTACGGTTCAGCAGCCAGCGGCTGTTAAAGTGATTTGTCCCGCTGGCGTTGCCGGTCAGGGTAAAGCTGTTGAGATCCCCGTCGACATTTAGCTTCACCGGCAGCGGCTCGCCTGCGCGCTTGTTCAGGGGAGAAGGCAGATCGCTGCTGACGCTTTTCAGGTCGCCGCTGATGTCCACTTTGTAATGCGGGGTGCCACGATAAGGCAGATCGATCGCCACCTTGCCGTTCCACGGTACACGGCCTTCAAGGGACTGGCTGACCACTTTGGGCAGCACATCCATCCGCGAAGGTTGCCAGCTGGCATCCATATTGACCGCCACCTGGTAGGCTTTCTCGCCCTCGGTGGTGGAGAAATCGATCTTCACCGGCTGGCTGAACCAGTTTGCGGTCAGCGGCCCGCTTTTCAGATCGCCATTCACGAAGCTGAACTGGCCGGTCAGGTTTTTCAACGTGCTGTTCAGCGGCTTGATGAACAGGCTGTTATTTTTCAACCTGACGTCGCCTTCTGCGGTGGTCATGGTGCCGTCCAGCGGGATATCCAGATGTAAGCGAGCATTCACATCGCCATCCAGCTGGAGCTGCTGGAGCGTGGCGCCCAGCGAATCGTCTAACGGCGTCTCGTCAAAATAGGGTCCAACGGCTTTTCCAGGCCCGTTGATATCGGCGTCGATCAGCAGTTTTTCTTTTGAATAATCGGGGATCACCGCCGTCAGGTTGCTGGCCTTCACGCCGCCCAGCGCCACGCCATCGGTTTTCATCCACAAGCCGTCATTGATAAAGTTGAGCTCAATATCGAGGTTTTTCAGCGCCGGCCAGTCAGGCTGGAAGGCATAGGTGGCGTTGCGTAACGGCACCAGCACCTGGAACTGCCCTTCGTTGTGCTTGTAGGGGAAGAGATGCGGATTGCCGCCATACGCCAGGGTGGCGTTGTCCGCCTGCCCGCCCTGAATGGCGCCGCTCAAATAGTCCACCAGCGCTTTACCCATCAGGTTTTCAGGAAAATAGCGCCAGGCCTGTGAGCCGTCGTCGGTGCTGATGCCCGCCAGGATCCCCAGCCAGGGCTCATCGCCCGCCGGTTGCAGATAGCGGAAATCACCCCGGGCATGCACCGCTTTGGCTTTCACGTCGATGTCGCGCCCGTCGAGCTGGAAACCTTTCTCGTTCTTCAGCCAGTGGAGGGTGGCGGTCCCTTTTTCAATTTCCAGCGGCGCGCGGAAGACCGTTTCATACGGCATTTTCGCGTCACGCATATGGGCCACCAGACGGCCATCTTCCATGCTGCCTTCCAGCGTGCCGCTAAAATGCTCGGCGCCCGGCAACATCTCCCACTGCTTCCAGGCGAGATCGGTCCAGGCAATGTTGAAGCGGGTTTTTTCTGTTGCCTGCAGCGGAATATCCAGTGCCAGGGCGTTGATCGCCCCCACCGGCTGGGTGGCCTGCCAGACTTCGCCCAGCGCCGGAGAGAGTTTCGCCGCAAGGGTCCGTAGCCCCTCAAGGCCAGACAGCTCCAGATTGCTGGCGCGAATGCGCAGTTCATCGCTGCGTTTACTGTCAACGCCGCCCACATCCTGCGCCGGAATCCAGGCCAGCGACAAGGCCCCGCGTGGCCAGGCTTTGTCATCCAGGGTGATACGGGTATCCGGAATGGCGAACTGCCAGCCCTCATTGGCACGGGTCACATGGGCGGTGAGATTATCCACAGAGAGCTGATGCTGACGCGTTTCCCCCGGCCAGGTGGCGCCGCCCTGCTTTAGCCAGAGATCGCCGCTGGCGAACTGGCCGTTGGTGAGGGTCATCCAGCCTTCAATGCTAAAGCGCGCGGTTTCGAGCTGCATGTCCTGCTGCAGCCACTCTCCCAGCCAGGGTTTGACGTCCACGTCGTCGGCCTGCATCCACACTTTACCGTTATTCAGCAGGCCATTGTCGTCACGCAGATCCATACGCACCTGCATCACGCCGTGCTGTCCGTTCAGGCTGGAGAGGCTGACCTGGCCTTCGGCGCGATGGCGCTCTTTGCCGTTGAGCCAGGTTAACTGGGGGATCGCCAGCTCGGCACGCTGCCCGGAAAGGGTGATAAAGCTTATCTCGCTGTCGCGCAGATCGAAATGATCGAACTGGCGCAGAAAGAGATCGCTGATGCGGTTGGCTTCGAAGCCTTCGCCCTGATCGTCGCTGCGCAGCGGGGTGTTGGTCAGAAATTGCAGCTGATAGAAGGTGAGATCGCGAAACTGCCAGCGCAGGTGCAGCAGGCTTTGCCAGACATCCAGCGCCAGGGTCACACGCTTAATCTTAACGTGGCCGCCATCCTTCAGCTGCGCGTTGATGTCGCGCACTTCCAGGGTCGGGCCAAAGTTTTGCCAGCTCGCGTTGAGCTGGCTGGCCGCGACGGGCACACCGGTCGCGGATTCGATCTTCGCCAGCAGCTGCGGGCGCCAGTTGTCCAGATGCGGCAATACGAGACGCAGCCCGCTTACCAGCAGCGCGACAATCACTATCAGCGTTGCCCCTGTAAGCAGTAAAATCCCCGGCAATCGCCTCACGCGTCTCTCCTTGTCAGCCGTTTTCTCGCAGCACGCTGCGTTTTACATCATCACCACGTCAAACTGCTCCGGGTTATAGAGCGGCTCGATTTGTACTTTTACCTGTTTGCCGACAAAGATTTCCACTTCCGCCAGAGCGTGTGACTCTTCCCCTTTCAAGGCTTCCGCCACCGAAGGAGAAGCATAGACCAGGAAACGGTCGGAGTCGTAGGCGTGATGCACGCGAACGATCTCACGCATGATCTCGTAGCAAACCGTCTCTACCGTCTTCACCGTGCCGCGACCATGGCAGGTTGGGCACTCGTTACACAGCACATGCTCCACGCTTTCACGGGTGCGCTTGCGGGTCATTTCTACCAGCCCAAGCTGGGAAAAGCCGTTAATGCTGGTTTTTACGCGATCTTTACTCAGCGCCTGCTCCAGCGAATGCAGCACGCGACGGCGGTGGTCTTCGTTACTCATATCGATAAAGTCGATGATGATGATGCCACCCAGATTGCGCAGACGAAGCTGACGCGCAATGGCCTGCGTCGCTTCAATATTGGTGTTGAAAATGGTGTCGTCCAGATTGCGATGCCCGACAAACGCCCCGGTGTTGATATCCACAGTGGTCATCGCTTCGGTCTGGTCGATAATCAGATAGCCGCCGGACTTCAGCTCGACCTTACGCTCCAGCGCGCGCTGAATTTCGTTCTCAACGTCGTAGAGATCGAAGATGGGCTGTTTGCCGGTGTAGTGCTCCAGCAGGCCCGGCATTTCAGGAATGTATTCTGCGGTGAATTCGAGCAGCGCATCATAGGTCAGACGGGAGTCGACGCGGATGCGATCGAGCTGGGCATCGGCGAAGTCACGCAGGACGCGCTGGGCCAGCGCCAGTTCACCGTACAGCTGACAGCGGGTCTGGTTGCGTTTTTTACGCTCCATCACTTTGGTCCAGACGCGTTTCAGGTAGGCGGCATCCGAGGCCAGATCCTCTTCGCTAATCCCCTCTGCGGCGGTGCGAATGATAAAGCCGCCCTGCTCATCGCAGTAAGCACTGACGACTTTTTTCAGCCGTTCGCGCTCGCTTTCACTTTCGATACGCTGGGAGACGCCAACGTGTGACGCGCCAGGCATAAAGACCAGATAACGGGAGGGTAAGGTAATGTCGGTGGTCAGGCGCGCCCCTTTGGTGCCCAGCGGATCTTTCACCACCTGCACCATCAGATCCTGGCCCTGACGCACCAGCTCGGAGATATCACGGACGGTAAACTGCTTCTGCTCTTCTCCCGCCACGCATTCGGTGTGCGGCATGATATCCGAGGCGTGTAAAAATGCCGCTTTATCGAGTCCAATATCTACAAATGCCGCCTGCATACCCGGTAGTACACGACTGACACGACCTTTGTAGATATTGCCTACTATTCCGCGTCGCGCTTCGCGCTCAATATGGATTTCCTGAAGAATGCCGCCATCAATATAGGCCACACGGGTTTCCGATGGCGTTACGTTTACCAACAATTCAGCCGTCATAATTATCCCTTCCCTCACGCAGTGAGTTAAAATTGCTCAGCAACTCATACGTTTCCACCAGCGGTAAGCCGACTACGGCGTGATAGCTGCCATTGATCTTCCTGACAAAACAGCCACCCAACCCTTGAATACCGTATGCACCTGCTTTATCCATAGGTTCACCGCTGGTGATATAACCGGCGATATCCTCATCTGTGAGTACTCTGAACGTGACATCGGTGACAACCAGACAGTCGAGCACGTGCTGACGGTCAGCCAGCGCGACGGCGGTCATCACCTGATGCGTTTGTCCGGACAATTTGCGCAGCATCCTGAAGGCATGCTCGCCGTCGTGAGGTTTCTCGAGGACTTCACCGTTAAGGATCACGATGGTATCTGCGCCCAGCACCGGTAAATCGCGTGGCACCTGCGCCACGCCAGCCTGCGCTTTCTCCCGCGCCAGGCGAGAGACATACTGCTGAGCGCTTTCGCCCTCAGCCCGTTTTTCCTCAATGCCGGTAACGATACGTTCAAAAGAGAGACCCAACTGCGTGAGCAACTCCTGACGGCGCGGGGAGCCGGAAGCGAGATATAAAGACGTCATAGAAACCTTTTATTGCACGGCAAATTGCTGGCGGACCTTACGCATCAACAGGAACAGCCATGGCCAGAGCACACCGTTTACTACACTACTCCAGAACACTTCCGGACGGAAAGAGACGTTGATCACTAAAAACTCTGCCCAGAAAACAATGATATCCGCGGCCATGGATAACAACATCACCACCAGCGCCTGTTGCCAGAGCGCCAGATTACGAAAGAGCTGATATTTCAGTGCGACCAGGTATGCGATGATACTCATGGACAGCGCGCGTACGCCAAGCGTCGAGCCACTGATCAGATCCAGTATGGCACCCATCACAAAACCTGTGCCCACATTTACGCGGTGCGGCAGAGCAAGGATCCAGTAGAGCAAAATCAGCAGCACCCAGTTTGGCCGGAAAACGAGAATGTCGTCCGGCCAGGGCATGACTTGCAGCAACAGCGCGATCAAAAACGAGAGCCAGATAACCCAGCGTCCCTGGCTACGGTAGCTTGCCACTATTGCCCTCCCGGAGAGAGTTGCGGTGGCGGCGGCGCATCAGGCGGTGGCTGGGTCAGCCCTGTCGCTGGCGCAGGAACTGGCGCAGGCGGCCCCATGGAGTTTGGCGCAGGCAGAACCTGCGGCATCATCTGCATCAGACGTTCATTCGCCACGCGGTGCACCTCTTCCGGCGTCATGGGATTGCTACCGTTACGATCGGCGCCCCACAACAGCAGCAGATAGCGCAGACGCTGTAAGCCCGCGGTAGGACGTGCCTGAATCACCGTATACGCGCGCTGAGTATCCAGCTTCACGGAGGAGACCACCCCAACCGGGTACCCTTCCGGGAAACGCCCGCCGAGACCGGAGGTCACCAGTACGTCACCCACGCGAATATCGGTATTCGCCGGCAGATGTTCCAGCTGTAGATCGTCCGTACAACCGTTACCGGCTGCGATCACGCGGATGTCGTTACGCAGAACCTGGATCGGCAGCGCATGGGTCGCATCGCAAATCAGCAATACGCGGCTGGTGAGCTTAGCAACGGCTACCACCTGGCCGACGACGCCTTTATCGCTGATGACAGGCTGGCCTTCGTAGACGCCATTAACGCTGCCTTTGTCGATGACCACCTGATCGCTGTACGGATCGTTAACGGTGGAGATCACCTGGGTCACCATCTTCTGCTCATCCTGACGCAGCGGGGAGCCCAGCAGCTCGCGCAGACGGGCATTCTCCTGCTTGTACTGGCCCAGCATCAGCAGTTCGCTGTTTTTCAGCAGCAGTTCCTGACGTAACGCGCGGTTTTCAAGTTCGAGTTGATCGCGTGAGGACAGAGTTTGCGAAACGCTGTCGAGTAATTCACGGGGACCATTTGATACAAAATAGAAAGGACTGACGGCGGTATCCATGTACGTTCTGATCTGGCTGAACGTACCGAGGCGGCTATCGGCAATAATGACACCAAGCGCTACCAACACCCCAAGGATGAGGCGAAACTGTAGCGACGGGCCACGGCTAAAAATTGGCTTCATAGGCTATGCGTACTCTCGCGTCAGAGAGAAAGGGTAGCCATCCGCTACCCTTTCACACCTGACTACTCTTCGCTGAACAAGTCGCCGCCGTGCATGTCGATCATCTCCAGCGCCTTGCCGCCGCCACGGGCTACGCAAGTCAGTGGATCTTCTGCAACTACGACAGGAATTCCTGTCTCTTCCATCAACAGGCGGTCGAGGTTACGCAGCAGCGCACCACCACCGGTCAGAACCATACCGCGCTCGGAGATATCGGAAGCCAGTTCCGGCGGGCACTGCTCGAGGGCAACCATGACGGCGCTGACGATACCGGTTAACGGCTCCTGCAGCGCTTCGAGGATCTCATTGGAATTCAGGGTAAAGCCACGCGGAACCCCTTCTGCCAGGTTACGGCCGCGAACTTCGATCTCGCGAACTTCATCACCCGGATAAGCAGAACCGATTTCATGCTTGATACGCTCTGCGGTGGCTTCACCGATCAGAGAGCCGTAGTTACGGCGAACGTAGTTAATGATGGCTTCGTCAAAGCGGTCGCCACCGATACGTACCGAGGAGGAGTAAACCACACCATTCAGGGAGATAACGGCCACTTCAGTGGTACCGCCACCGATATCCACCACCATGGAACCGGTTGCTTCGGAAACCGGCAGACCCGCGCCGATTGCCGCCGCCATTGGCTCTTCAATCAGGAAAACTTCACGCGCACCAGCGCCCTGAGCGGATTCACGAATAGCACGACGTTCAACCTGGGTAGCGCCAACCGGCACGCACACCAGAACACGTGGGCTCGGACGCATAAAGCTGTTGCTGTGCACTTGCTTGATAAAGTGCTGAAGCATTTTCTCGGTCACGAAGAAGTCAGCGATAACGCCGTCTTTCATCGGACGAATGGCAGCGATATTACCCGGCGTACGGCCAAGCATCTGCTTAGCGTCATGGCCTACAGCCGCTACGCTTTTCGGTGAACCAGCACGATCCTGACGAATGGCCACAACTGAAGGCTCATTCAGTACGATGCCTTGTCCTTTTACATAAATGAGGGTATTCGCGGTACCCAGGTCAATGGACAGGTCATTGGAAAACATGCCACGAAATTTTTTCAACATACTAAGGGATAATCCTGAAAGCTGGGGCGGAAAACAAAATCCGCTTACTTTACCAACCACACGCAGCAGCGACAAGGCGCAAAAATCGCCTGCTACGGTGAAAATTAGTGCAGCACGTTTCCTTTGTTACAAATCGTCGCCTGACTCCCTCAGGGCTGAGAAAACAGCAGCGTTCCTCACGTACATTTGTAACCCGTTAAAGGTCGTTCACTGTCATTTTGCTCGTCATACATCACGCTACAGGCGCGATATTCTACGTGAAAACTCACCAAACGGCAGGTTAAACAGAGTATCTTTGCGAATATTTTTTCACATTGCTGTCAAGAGGCTGAGAGGCCGCAAAAAAATCGCCCTGACCCCCTGTCACGCCGCGCTCTGTCAATGTCTGCCATTCCGTTCGCGACCGCACACCCGTAGCAAATACACGCGTTTGCGTTCCTTTGCACGCTTCCACCAGGCTCTGTACCAGCAGCTGGTTTTCCGTGCGCTTTTCAATATTTCTTACCAGCCCCGGATGCAGCTTCAGGAGCTCAACCTCCAGCGCCTTGATCCAGCTGGTGCTGACCAGCGTTAAACCCGCCTGCGTCACCGCGACGCGCGCGCCCAACGCGTTAATCAGCCGAACAACCGGCTGTAACCGACTGATGTGTTGACAAACATCCGCCTCTGCAAGTTCAAAAATAATCCGTTTCCGCTGCGATTTTTCACATTGCATCAGCAGATCCCGCAGCCAGCGCTGGAAACGCGGGCGGATCAACGACTCCACCGTCACCTGCAGCGCCAGGTTCTCTTCGGGCCAGTAGGATAAAAATGGCATCAAGCGCGATATCTGCTGGCGGTCGTACTCTTCAGACAGGCCAAACTGCAGGATCATCGGCAGATACTCGGCCGATACCACCTCTTCGTTGCCGTCGAAGATTCGACAGAGCAGTTCCCGATGATGGACCTTGCCGCTGGTCAGCACCGCCGGTTTTTGGTAAATCCGCGGTCCGCCTCGGGTCAGCATCTGCTCGATTAAGGTTCGCCAGCGCACGTTGCCGCGTCCTTTTTCGGGCAGGGAGTCATCATAAACCGCCCAGCCGTTCGCCCCTTGCAACACCGCATTACGGGTGGCAGCCTCGGCATGTTCCATCACCTGCTCGGTAGACTGGCCGCCGCGCCAGGCGCAGATGCCGATATGCACCATGTCATCACGATCGAGCATTTTGCTGGGTGGGAGCGCATCCACCGATTTCAACAGCAGCCCGGCAATGCTTTCAGACTCCTTCAGCGTGCGGTGCGGCAACAATACGGCGTAATCACTGCGGTGATAGCGTGCCAGCAGTGCGCCGGGGTAACGCATGATAAAGGTGGAGAGCATATTAATGAGCGTAAACTGCTGCTCCTCCGCCACTGCCCGCCCCCAGTTATCTTTCAGCAGATCGAAGTCCGGCAGACGGATAATCATCACCACCCCATGTGTGCCCACGTTCTCCTGATCTTCCAGCAAAGTGCCCAGCTGATTATCAAAGAACAGGCGGTTATTGAGGCCGGTTTTATTGTCCTGGGCGGCATAGGATCGGATCAGGGTATCTATCCGGCTGCGCTGGTCGCTGGCGAACTGAATTTCGGACAGCAAAACGTCCAACGCGCTGCTGGTGCGTGAGGGCCACTCATAGACCGAGCCGCGCACCTGCGCGCCGCGTTCACCGTTAAGGATCCGCGTAGAACGCGACTCCAGTAGCTCCTGTCCGGCGAGCTGACGCCGCAGCCAGCGCACCGCCAGGAAGATCAGCACCACGATGAAAATCACCGCCACCGTGAGCGGTGCGGTGGTCATCAATGAACGAAAATAACTGGTCATTGGGTCCAGATAGACCAGGCTTATCGTCATACCGGGGTTTTTCAGGGAGGGGACGGTGAGCTGGAGCATCTGCGGAGGTGAACCCACCTGCCGGTAATGCGTATGCCCGGTGTGGCTTAAAAGGAGGTTGCCGCCCTGCTTAATCTCCACCCGCATGATATCCACCGGGGCCATCAGCTCATCCAGTTGACGGGAAAGTTCTGGAAAGGGTGTGCTGACAAGGCGGGAATCAATCACTGACGCCACGGAGTGGACGCGGTTCGCCAGCTTTCCCTGGATCGCATTATAAAAACTGAGCGAGCAGCCGATAAAGGTGACGAATATGGTCAACCCGGTAAGCAAGGAGATAAAAGCGGAGAACTTCGTCGATAATCGCATCCTTGAGATTACTCCGTGAGTTGGTGAGGATAGCAAGTAAGTACTAACTCGCAATACGGCACTGGCATACTACCAAATCAGGTGTATCTGGCAATTTATTGCGTTAAATCGGCATTGCATGTCATTGAGCGAGTATAGTCTCCAAAAATTTTTTTCCAATCATCATGCTGAGTAAGGAATCGTATGCAGGCTTTGATCTTAGAACAGCAGGAAGGCAAAACTCTTGCGTCAGTACAATCTATCGAAGAGAGCCGCCTGCCTGAAGGCGCCGTGACTGTAGATATCGACTGGTCCAGCCTTAACTATAAAGACGCCCTGGCCATTACGGGCACCGGAAAAATTATCCGCAATTTCCCAATGGTTCCAGGTATCGATTTTGCGGGACGCGTACATGCCAGCGAAGACCCACGTTTTCATGCCGGCCAGCAGGTGCTGCTGACCGGCTGGGGCGTGGGGGAAAACCACTGGGGCGGGCTGGCGGCGCAGGCGCGCGTCAACGGCGACTGGCTGGTACCCATGCCAAAAGGGCTGGATGGCCGGAAAGCGATGATCATCGGCACCGCCGGTTTTACCGCCATGCTCTGCGCAATGGCGCTGGAAGAGGCCGGAGTACGTCCTGAATCGGGTGAAGTGGTGGTGACGGGCGCCAGCGGTGGCGTCGGTAGCACGGCGGTTGCCCTGCTGCATAAGCTGGGCTATCAGGTCGCGGCGGTCTCTGGCCGTGAAAGCACCCATAACTATCTGCGTTCCCTGGGCGCGAGCCGCATTCTGGGCCGCGACGAGTTCGCTGAGACCCGCCCGCTGGAGAAACAGATTTGGGCCGGTGCCATTGATACCGTGGGCGACAAAGTGCTGGCGAAAGTGCTGGCGCAGATGAACTACGGCGGCTGCGTCGCGGCGTGCGGCCTGGCGGGCGGTTTTGCCCTGCCAACTACGGTGATGCCGTTTATTCTACGCAACGTCCGTCTGCAGGGTGTCGATTCGGTGATGACCCCGCCAGAGCGCCGTGCCCAGGCCTGGGAGCGACTGGTTCGCGATCTGCCGGCCGCCTTCTACGACCAAAGCGCCACTCAGATTAGCCTTGAGCAGGCACCGGAGTATGCCGCGAAGATCATCAATAACCAGATCCAGGGCCGTACGCTGGTGAAGCTGGCGTAATCTTCAAATTTTCGTGACATATTCGCTTTAAACCCGCTCCTCCGTCATGCTTAGAAAAATGCATGACGGAGGATGCCATGAAAGTGAAACCCCTGACGGAAGCCGATATCACCGCGGAATCCGTTTTTATGCTCAAGCGCCGCCAGATCCTGAAGATGCTGGGGATCGGCGCTGGTGCGCTGACCCTTTCGCCTCTCGCCCAGGCCGACCTGCTGGACTGGTTCAAGGGCAACGATCGCCCAAAAGCGCCACCCGGAAAACCGCTCACCTTTACCCAACCTGCCCAGTGGCAAAGCCAGCTTGCGAAGACGCCTGAAGAGAAAGTGACGGGCTATAACAACTTCTATGAGTTTGGCCTCGATAAAGCCGATCCTGCCGCCAACGCCGGCAGCCTGAAGACCAATCCCTGGACACTGAAAATCGACGGCGAAGTGGCAAAACCGCTGACCCTTGATTACGACGACCTGACTAACCGTTTTCCGCTGGAAGAGCGAATTTACCGTATGCGCTGCGTTGAAGCCTGGTCGATGGTGGTGCCGTGGATAGGTTTTCCGCTGCATAAACTGCTGGCGCTGGTAGAGCCCACCAGCAATGCGAAGTATGTCGCCTTCCAGACCCTTTACGCCCCGGATATCATGCCTGGCCAGAAAGATCGGTTTATTGGCGGCGGACTCGATTACCCTTACGTGGAAGGGCTGCGCATTGACGAGGCTATGCACCCGCTTACGCTGCTCACTGTAGGTGTGTATGGCAAAGCCCTGCCACCGCAAAACGGCGCACCCATCCGCCTGACCGTACCGTGGAAGTATGGCTTCAAGGGGATCAAATCGATTGTCAGCATCAAGCTAACCCGCGAGCGTCCGCCCACCACCTGGAACCTGGCCGCACCTGACGAGTACGGTTTTTACGCCAACGTGAACCCGCACGTCGATCACCCGCGCTGGTCGCAGGCTACCGAACGCTTTATAGGCTCAGGCGGCGCGCTGGATGTGAAGCGCCAGCCCACGCTGCTGTTTAACGGCTATGCCGACCAGGTGGCCTCGCTCTACCGCGGCCTCGATTTGAAGGAGTTTTTCTAAGTGCGTCTGACGGCAAAACAGATTACCTGGCTGAAGGTCGCCCTGCATCTTGCAGGGTTACTTCCTTTTATATGGCTCTTCTGGGCCGCCAGTCATGGCGGCTTTAGCGCCGACCCGGCTAAAGATATCCAGCACTTTACTGGCCGGACGGCGCTGAAATTTTTACTGGCGACTCTGCTGGTTTCACCGCTGGCGCGCTATGCAAAACAGCCGCTGCTTATCCGCACCCGTCGCCTTCTGGGGCTATGGTGCTTCGCCTGGGCGACGTTACACCTCACCAGCTATGCGTTACTGGAGCTGGGCATCAACAATCTGGCCCTGCTGGGAAGCGAACTGGTGACCCGTCCATACCTGACGCTCGGGATCGTCAGCTGGATAATTTTGCTGGCTTTAACCCTCACCTCTACCCAATATGCCCAGCGAAAACTGGGGAGGCGCTGGCAACTTCTGCATAATTTCGTTTATCTTGTCGCGATCCTGGCCCCCATCCACTACCTTTGGTCAGTGAAAATTCTCTCGCCACAGCCGATCATCTACGGGTTACTGGCTTTAGGGCTTCTGGCATGGCGTTATAAGAAGTTTCGCCAGTGGTGGCGATAGTGAACGAAAACGTGCGTATCCCCGCAGATCGTTTAACCTTCCTGGGCATTTATCCGAATGCTGTTGATAATCTTCCCTGATAAGACCAGTATTTAGCTGCCAAATGCTACGAAATCGTTATAATGTGCCACTTTGGTCTCCCCGACGGGTTTTTCGTAGCCTGAGAGGGTGACAATCGTGCATCGAAGGTATATTTTGTTTTTTACCGGAGAATCGCAGGAGATAGCGGCACAATGGCTGACAAGTTTCACATCTTAGTTTTAAACGGACCGAACCTGAATATGCTCGGCACCCGTGAACCCGAGAAGTACGGCACGCTGACGCTCACCGATATTGTTACACGTCTGGGTAGCGAAGCAGCGGCGCTGAATGTGGAACTTGACCATTTTCAGTCGAACGCGGAGTACGCACTCATCGACCGAATTCATCAGGCTAAAGAGACCACAGACTATATCCTGATCAATCCGGCCGCGTTTACGCACACCAGTGTTGCTATTCGCGACGCGCTGCTGGCAGTGAGCATCCCGTTTATCGAGATCCACCTCAGCAACGTGCATGCGCGGGAGCCGTTCCGCCACCACTCCTACCTGTCGGATATCGCCACTGGCGTCATCTGTGGACTGGGGGCTGACGGTTATTCATTCGCTTTACAGACAGCGGTAAAACGCCTGTCACAATCACACTAAACAAAGAGTACGGAACCCACTCATGGATATTCGTAAGATTAAAAAACTGATCGAGCTGGTTGAAGAATCAGGCATCTCCGAACTGGAAATTTCTGAAGGCGAAGAGTCTGTACGCATCAGTCGTGCAGCGCCAAACGCAGGCTTCCCGGTTATGCAACAAGCTTATGCTGCACCAATGATGCAGCAGCCAGCGCTGTCTAACGCTGTCGCGCCAACAGCGGCTCCAGCAATGGAAGCGCCAGCAGCAGCGGAAATCAGTGGCCACATCGTACGTTCCCCAATGGTTGGTACTTTCTACCGCACCCCGAGCCCGGACGCGAAAGCGTTCATCGAAGTGGGCCAGAAAGTTAACGTGGGCGATACCCTGTGCATCGTTGAAGCCATGAAAATGATGAACCAGATCGAAGCAGACAAATCAGGTACTGTGAAAGCGATTCTGGTCGAAAGTGGTCAGCCGGTTGAATTTGACGAGCCGCTGGTCGTCATCGAGTAACGAGGCGAACATGCTGGATAAAATTGTTATCGCTAACCGTGGCGAGATTGCCCTGCGAATCCTTCGTGCCTGTAAAGAGCTGGGCATCAAGACCGTCGCTGTGCACTCAAGCGCGGACCGCGATCTGAAACACGTATTACTGGCGGATGAGACGGTCTGTATTGGCCCGGCTCCGTCCGTCAAAAGCTATCTCAACATCCCGGCCATCATCAGCGCCGCTGAAATCACCGGCGCGGTGGCTATTCACCCGGGTTACGGCTTCCTCTCTGAGAACGCCAACTTTGCTGAGCAGGTTGAACGCTCTGGCTTTATCTTCATCGGCCCGAAAGCTGACACCATTCGTCTGATGGGCGACAAAGTGTCTGCGATCACCGCAATGAAGAAAGCGGGCGTACCGACCGTACCAGGTTCCGACGGCCCACTGGGCGACGATATGGATGCTAACCGCGCCCATGCGAAACGCATTGGCTACCCGGTTATCATCAAAGCGTCCGGCGGCGGCGGCGGTCGCGGTATGCGCGTTGTGCGCAGCGATGCCGAACTGGCCCAGTCTATCTCCATGACCAAAGCGGAAGCGAAAGCCGCGTTTAACAACGACATGGTCTACATGGAGAAGTACCTGGAAAACCCACGCCACATCGAAATTCAGGTGCTGGCTGACGGTCAGGGTAACGCTATCTATCTGGCAGAACGCGACTGCTCCATGCAGCGTCGTCACCAGAAAGTGGTCGAAGAGGCACCAGCACCAGGCATCACGCCGGAGCTGCGTCGCTACATCGGCGAGCGTTGCGCCAAAGCCTGTGTGGATATCGGCTATCGCGGGGCGGGTACTTTCGAGTTCCTGTTCGAAAACGGCGAGTTCTACTTCATCGAGATGAACACCCGTATTCAGGTTGAACACCCGGTTACCGAAATGATCACCGGCGTTGACCTGATCAAAGAGCAGCTGCGTATCGCTGCGGGCCAGCCGCTCTCCATCAAGCAGGAAGAAGTGATTGTCAAAGGCCATGCGGTGGAATGCCGTATTAACGCCGAAGACCCAAACACCTTCCTGCCAAGCCCGGGTAAAATCACGCGTTTCCACGCGCCGGGTGGTTTTGGTGTGCGTTGGGAGTCTCATATCTACGCCGGTTACACCGTACCGCCGTACTATGACTCAATGATCGGCAAGCTGATCTGCTACGGCGAATCCCGTGATGTGGCGATTGCCCGCATGAAGAACGCCCTGCAGGAGCTGATCATCGACGGCATCAAAACTAACGTTGATCTGCAGATGCGTATCATGAGCGACGAGAACTTCCAGCATGGTGGAACCAACATCCACTATCTGGAGAAAAAACTCGGTCTTAATGAAAAATAAGCCTGCATAAGCGTAAAAAGGTCGGTTAATCCGGCCTTTTTTTATTTCTGGGGATCGCCAGGCCCCATAAGGTACAATCCCCGCTTTCTTTTTCCACAAGGGACAAAAAATGGACAAACGTTTTGTTCAGGCCCATAAAGAAGCGCGCTGGGCGCTGTGGTTAACCCTTCTCTATCTCGCGGCATGGTTAGTGGCCGCTTACTTACCTGGCTCTGCAATCGGGATCACCGGTCTGCCTCACTGGTTTGAGATGGCCTGCCTGCTCATCCCGCTGGTGTTTATTCTGCTCTGCTGGGCGATGGTGAAATTCATCTATCGCGATATTCCGCTGGAGGATGACGATAATGCAGCTTGAAGTGATCCTGCCCCTCGTCGCGTATCTTTTTATTGTTTTTGGCCTCTCTGTTTACGCCATGCGCAAACGGACAACGGGCACCTTCCTGAACGAGTATTTTCTTGGCAGCCGCTCGATGGGTGGTATTGTGCTGGCGATGACCCTGACCGCCACCTATATCAGCGCCAGCTCTTTCATTGGCGGCCCGGGCGCGGCCTATAAATATGGGCTGGGCTGGGTATTGCTGGCGATGATCCAACTGCCCGCCATCTGGCTCTCGCTGGGCATTCTGGGGAAAAAATTCGCTATCCTGGCGCGTCGCTATAACGCCGTCACTCTCAATGACATGCTCTTTGCCCGCTACCAGAGCCGCCTGCTGGTCTGGCTGGCCAGCCTGAGCCTGCTGGTGGCCTTCGTGGGTGCCATGACCGTGCAGTTTATCGGCGGCGCGCGTCTCCTTGAAACCGCAGCCGGTATTCCCTATGAAACGGGCCTGCTGATTTTTGGGGTCAGTATTGCGCTCTATACCGCCTTTGGCGGCTTCCGCGCCAGCGTGCTCAATGACACGCTGCAGGGCATGGTGATGCTGGTCGGCACCCTTGTGCTGCTGGTGGGCGTGGTGCATGCCGCGGGCGGGTTAAGCCACGCGGTGGAGACACTGCAAGCCATCGATCCGAAACTGGTTTCGCCGCAGGGTGCGGACGACATTCTGTCGCCAACCTTTATGACCTCCTTCTGGGTGCTGGTCTGCTTCGGGGTGATTGGTTTACCCCATACCGCCGTGCGCTGCATCTCTTATAAAGACAGCAAGGCGGTACACCGTGGGATTGTCATCGGCACTGTCGTGGTGGCGATCCTGATGTTCGGTATGCACCTTGCAGGTGCGCTGGGCCGGGCGGTAATACCTGACTTAACCGTGCCGGATCTGGTGATCCCTACCCTGATGGTGAAAGTGCTGCCGCCGTTTGCTGCCGGGATCTTCCTTGCTGCGCCAATGGCGGCGATCATGTCGACAATTAATGCTCAACTGCTGCAAAGTTCCGCTACGATCATTAAAGATCTCTATCTGAATATTCATCCTGAGCAGATGAACAACGAGCGCCGCCTGAAGCGGATGTCAGCCGCGATCACCCTGGTTCTGGGCGCGTTGCTGCTGTTGGCCGCGTGGCGACCGCCGGAGATGATCATCTGGCTCAACCTGCTGGCGTTCGGCGGGCTGGAAGCGGTGTTCCTCTGGCCGCTGGTGCTTGGCCTCTACTGGGAGCGCGCCAATGCAGCCGGTGCGCTGAGCGCAATGATTGTCGGCGGCGTGCTCTATGCCGTGCTCGCCACCTTTAAAATTCAGTATCTGGGCTTCCATCCGATTGTGCCTTCGTTACTGCTAAGTTTGCTGGCGTTTGTGGTGGGGAACCGTTTCGGTCAACCCGCTCCGCAGACCGCCGTCATTTCTACTGATAAATAAAGAGTTTTGCCATGCCGTGGATCCAACTAAAACTGAATACGACCGGCGCCAATGCCGAAGAGATGAGCGATGCGTTGATGGAGGCCGGAGCGGTCTCCATCACCTTCCAGGACACGCATGACACGCCGGTGTTTGAACCGCTGCCGGGTGAAACGCGTCTGTGGGGCGATACCGATGTCATCGGTCTGTTTGATGCCGAAACCGACATGGCCGAGGTTGTGGCCATTCTGGAAAATCATCCGCTGCTGGGTGCAGGCTTCGCGCATAAGATCGAGCAGCTGGAGGATAAAGACTGGGAGCGCGAATGGATGGATAACTTCCACCCGATGCAGTTCGGCAAGCGTCTGTGGATCTGCCCGAGCTGGCGCGACGTGCCGGATGAAAATGCGGTAAATGTGATGCTCGATCCGGGCCTGGCATTTGGTACCGGTACCCACCCGACCACCTCTTTGTGCCTGCAGTGGCTGGATGGTCTGGATCTGGACGGCAAGACGGTGATCGACTTTGGTTGCGGCTCCGGGATCCTCGCCATCGCGGCCCTGAAGCTGGGTGCGGCAAAAGCGATTGGGATCGATATCGATCCGCAGGCGATTCAGGCCAGTCGCGACAACGCTGAACGCAACGGTGTCTCCGATCGCCTTGAGCTCTATCTGCCGGATGACCAGCCGCAAGCCATGAAAGCCGATGTCGTGGTCGCTAACATTCTGGCTGGCCCGTTACGGGAACTGGCGCCGCTAATCAGTGTGCTGCCCGTTGAGGGGGGTCTGCTGGGCCTTTCCGGTATCCTTGCCAGCCAGGCTGAAAGCGTATGCGATGCCTACGCCGAGCTGTTCACTCTTGATCCGGTCGTGGAGAAAGAGGAGTGGTGTCGCATAACAGGTTGTAAGAAGTAATCACTCCAGCGTGGTCATCCCTGGCCACGCTATTTTTTTACCCGCAATAACACTCTTTCCCGAATTAATTCTCCTGTAAAATAGTAATAACTAATTGTTTTTATTTATTATTTTACTCATTACCATTTATAAGGAGAATATAATGAAAGCTTACGTTAGTAAGGCGGCGGTACTTGTCCTCAGCTTAATGTCAGTCTCAGCATGGGCGTCCCATTGGAGTTATGAAGGCGAAGGAGCCCCCGAGCATTGGGGAGAGATAGACAGTAACTTCAAAACCTGCCAGACCGGTATGTACCAGTCGCCGATCAACGTCGAAAAAACCCTCAAAGCACATATTCTTCCCCTTGCAACCCACTATTCCGACGGTCCGGTAACGTTAACGAATAATGGGCACACTATTCAGGCTGGCGAGAAAGACGGTACAAACGACACTATTACCCTGGATAATCAGGCCTGGACACTGCAACAATTCCACTTCCATGCCCCCGCTGAAAACATGATCCACGGTAAAAAGTTCGCGCTGGAGATGCATCTGGTTCATAAAAACGCAGCAGGTGAGATAGCGGTTGTGGCCGTCATGTTCAACACAGGCAAGGCGAACGCCGAACTGGACAAATTGTGGAGCGTCATGCCGCAGAAGGCGGAGCAAAGTACCCCACTTACTACGCATCTGGACCTGAATAAACTCTTGCCACACGAGAAAACGTACTGGCGTTATAGCGGTTCCTTAACCACGCCACCCTGCTCAGAGGGGGTGATCTGGATTGTCATGCAACACCCGCTCACATTGTCTGTAGCCCAGCTGGAAAAATTTACACGAACTATGCACCACGATAATAATCGCCCGGTACAACCATTACATGGCCGTACTGTCGTGGAATAACGCTCGCTTTTCATCCTGATATCATGTTCTAAAATGCGACCTGGATCGCAAAGAAGCGGGATAATCTGCTGTTAAAAACAGCAGATTATCCCGAATAACCAATTCATTTATCAGAAACGATAAGAAGTTACGGGAAAATGTTACACCCAACGAAACAACACGCCCGCGCTAACCCAATGATTTAAATGATGAATAAATTCAATGGGAGTAATAGAGCGGCGATTCATTGATCTACCGCAGTGGATTGTTCAAAGTTTGGCCTTTCATCTCGTGCAAAAAATGCGTAAGATACGCCGCCTTGCAGTCACAGTATGGTCATTTCTTAACTCATGCGTATCGGAAACCACCAGCTCAGAAATCGCCTGATCGCAGCACCTATGGCAGGTATTACCGACCGACCATTCAGGACGCTGTGTTATGAGATGGGAGCAGGATTAACCGTTTCAGAGATGATGTCGTCTAACCCGCAGGTTTGGGAAAGCGATAAATCCCGTCTTCGGATGGTGCACATTGACGAACCAGGTATCCGCACCGTGCAAATCGCCGGGAGCGTGCCTGAAGAGATGGCAGATGCCGCGCGTATCAACGTGGAAAGTGGCGCCCAGATTATTGATATCAATATGGGATGCCCGGCCAAAAAGGTGAATCGCAAGCTTGCAGGTTCAGCCCTTCTGCAATACCCCGATCAGGTGAAGTCGATCCTGACCGCGGTTGTCAGCGCAGTGGACGTTCCTGTTACGTTAAAGATTCGCACGGGTTGGTCGCCGGATCACCGTAACTGTGTAGAGATTGCCCAACTGGCCGAAGACTGTGGCATTCAGGCCCTGACCATACATGGACGCACCCGCGCCTGTTTGTTCAACGGTGAAGCTGAATACGACAGCATTCGGGCAGTTAAGCAGAAAGTTTCCATTCCGGTTATCGCGAATGGCGACATTACTGACCCGCTTAAAGCCAGAGCTGTGCTCGACTATACAGGGGCTGATGCTCTGATGATAGGACGTGCGGCTCAGGGAAGACCCTGGATCTTTCGGGAAATCCAGCATTATCTGGACACTGGGGAGCTGCTTGCCCCGCTGCCGCTGGCAGAGGTTAAGCACTTGCTATGCGCGCATATTCGGGAACTGCATGACTTTTATGGTCAGGCTAAAGGGTACCGAATCGCGCGTAAACACGTATCCTGGTATCTCCAGGAACACGCTCCGGATGACCAGTTTCGGCGCACATTCAACGCCATAGAGGATGCCAGCGAACAGCTGGAGGCGTTGGAGGCATACTTCGAAAATCTTGCGTAATGAAATAAAGAGCTGACAGAACTATGTTCGAACAACGCGTAAATTCTGACGTACTGACCGTTTCCACCGTTAACTCTCAGGACCAGGTAACTCAAAAGCCCCTGCGTGACTCGGTTAAACAGGCACTGAAGAACTATTTTGCTCAACTGAATGGTCAGGACGTTAACGACCTGTATGAGCTGGTACTGGCTGAAGTTGAACAGCCCCTGTTGGACATGGTGATGCAATACACCCGCGGTAACCAGACCCGTGCTGCTCTGATGATGGGCATCAACCGTGGTACGCTGCGTAAGAAACTGAAAAAATACGGCATGAACTAATTTCGATTAGCTAAATGCTTGTTTAAAAAGGCGCGAACCGGCATGGGGAAGCGCCTTTTTTTATGCCTGTTGTTCCCCTGTTTTTTGTTCTCCACCCCCTCGTTATCTCCCGAAACGTAAACATCTCTCAGCCCACTTCTCAGCCGCTATTTTTCGTGTATATTTCCTGCACTCTTGTCAATTGTCCCCGGAAATTCCGAATGATCCGTAAGTATTGGTGGTTAGTCGTCTTCGCGATTAGCGTTTTCCTTTTCGATGCGCTGTTAATGCAGTGGATTGAGTTGATGTCTACGGAAACGGACCAATGCCGCAACATGAATTCGGTTAATCCGCTTAAGCTGGTTAATTGCTCGGATCTAGATTAAGCCCCTGCTTTTCCTCGAAAAATGTGCGGTTTTAAAAACCTTTGAGGCATCTTTATTGGATGATAATGTCTCAGCCCGTCTCACCCGGTATCACGTAATACCCCCCACTGCGTATGAGTTGATGAGATCATGCTGGTTAGCCAATACGACCAACTTCTTGTGGTTATCTCCTTTGTTGTCGCCATTCTTGCATCCTATACCGCGCTGAATATGGCAGGACGGGTTGCCGGCAGTACCGGCGTCGCGGCACATATCTGGCTGACGGGCGGGGGGATCGCCATGGGTATCGGGATATGGGCTATGCATTTTATCGGCATGCTGGCGATGGATATCTCCATGCGGATGAACTACGACCTGCCAAAAACCGCCCTTTCCATGCTGATCGCTATTGGCGCCTCACTGTTTGCCCTCTGGCTGGTGAGCCGCGACCACTTACGCAGACGTCGCTTGTTTACCGGCGCGGTGATTCTGGGAGCGGGCATCGTGACGATGCACTACACCGGCATGAAGGCCCTGCAGGTAGCGCCCGCTATCGTCTGGGATATGCGCTGGGTTGCACTGTCGGTGGTTATCGCTCTCCTCGCCTCGCTGGCCGCCCTGTGGCTGACGTTCCGTTTACGGCGGGATGCCGCCCAGGTCGCGCTGATGCGTGCGGGCGCTGCGGTGCTGATGGGCATCGCGATTGCCGGCATGCACTATACCGGCATGAAAGCGGCCCAGTTTCCGCTTCAGGTGCACATGCATCATCAGGGGGTGAACGGCAGCTGGCTGGCGGTGCTGGTGAGCGTTGTGGCGCTCTCTATCTTGGGTATAACGCTGCTGGTTTCTATGTTTGATGCCCGGCTGCAGGCCCGCACCTCCCTTCTCGCTTCATCGCTGGCGGAAGCCAACCGCGAACTGGCCCAGCTGGCGCTGCACGATACGCTGACCCGCTTGCCGAACCGCGTGCTGCTGGAAGATCGCCTCGAGCAGGCAATTAACAAAGCCGATCGCGAAGGCAAACTGTTTGCCCTGCTGTTTATGGATCTGGATGGCTTCAAAGCTGTTAACGATGCCTACGGCCATGATACGGGCGATAAGCTATTGGTTGCCGTGACGGAGCGTCTGGAACAGCCCCTGAAGGGCCAGTACACTCTCGCCCGTATTGGTGGCGACGAGTTTGTGCTGCTGGCCGAGATCGACTCCCCGAACGACGCCGCATCGCTCGCCAGCGCGCTGGTGCATGTCGTCGACCAACCCTTCAGCCTTGAGCTGTATGATGTGGTAGTGACCCTCAGCGTGGGCATCGCTATTTATCCCCATGATGGCAAAAACCAGCGCGAACTGATGTTCAACGCCGATGCGGCGATGTATCACACCAAGCACATGGGGCGTAACGGCTACCACTTCTTCCAGCCGTCGATGAATACCCTGGCGCAAAATCAGCTACAGCTAATGAACGATCTGTGGCTGGCGCTGGAGCGCAAGGAGCTGCATCTGGTTTATCAGCCTAAGTTCCAGGCGCCGGTGGGCCCCATTGTCGGCTTTGAAGCCCTGCTGCGCTGGCAACATCCTGTCCAGGGCTTGTTATCCCCCGACCAGTTTCTGCCGCTGGCGGAGAAAAGCGGGCTGATTATTCCTATCGGCAACTGGGTAATTGATGAAGCGTGCCGCCAGCTACGCGAATGGCATCTTAACGGCCATACTGAATGGTCGATGGCGGTGAACCTCTCTACGCTGCAGTTTGAACAGCCCCAGCTGGTGGAGACGGTGATGGGCAGCCTGGCACGACACCGTATTCCGCCGCATACCCTGATTCTGGAAGTGACCGAAACCACGGCCATGAATAACCCCGATGAGAGCGTCCGGGTGCTGACTGAGTTAACTCAGGCCGGAGTAAAAGCCTCGATCGATGATTTTGGCACCGGCTATTCCAGCCTGCTCTACCTGAAAAAGTTGCCCGCCTGTGAGCTAAAAATTGATCGGGCGTTTGTGAAAGATCTCAACAGCACGGGTGATGATGCGACCATCGTATCCGCCATTGTTGCGCTGGCAAAAACGCTCAACCTGAAGGTGGTTGCCGAAGGGGTCGAAACCGAGGAGCAGCAGACCTTTTTGACCAGTCTGGGATGTAATACGCTACAGGGCTATCTGCTGGGTAAACCCGTCACGGCGCAAGCTGTCAACGCGCTGAGCCACGATCCGCAGGCCATGCTGACCCAGCAAATCTGACGCGATGCCGCTATGAGGCGGTGTCGTATTCTCTGTGGGCTAGCGGCAACGTTGAGAGGATATTATCGACCAGTTCCGGGGCCTGCCGGTAGAGATCCAGGTGTTCCGGGCTCATTAACCAGTTTTTAATCAGCCCGCAAAAAAAGCCATGGAAAACAATTAACGTCGTGTCGATATTGATCTGCGCGGAGATGCTGCCAAGCATAATGCCTCTCTGCAATATTTCACGGACGTTTTCATAATTGAACCCGATCCTTTTACGAATTTGATTTTCTGAGATCATATCCTCATCAAATTCACATTTGTGATACAGGATCTGCAATAAGGTCCGCTGGCGGCTGTCCCGGGCAATATATTGCAAAGCAGTAACAAACTGCTCACGCAAAATTAATAATGGATCGCTCTCTTCCGCCTGCGACAGTTGACCGCGAATAATCTCGCGCAGCGGGCGTTGCTCCTGCCAGATAGCGTTAAATATCTCGGCTTTACTGGCGAAATGCCAGTAAACGGCCCCCCGTGTCAGGCAGGCGGCATCGGCGATATCCGTCAGCGTCGTGTTGGCGACACCCCGCATGGCAAACTGCTCTATTGCCGCCTCAATCAATAACTGGCGTGTCTTCTGCGCCTCAGCTTTGGTTTTGCGCGCCATAGAAAATCACTCATTTAACGGATTGGTTACTTTTATAAAACAATGACGACAATCGTCGGAGCAGGAATTATCCATCAGTCAGAAAAATAAATATGAACAAAAAAAGTTAACCTGCCTAACTTATAAACCGCGATGATACTTGCCATGCATTTAATTCACAAAAAACATGAATGCATCTAAAGCAAAACGGCCAGCAATACATAGCCGGACGTGCTATATCATTCTTTACGCTCACTTGCTGCTCTTTTTTTTATCCTCAGTTCATTCTCCGCACTTATAAATCAAAAACCCGCACGGTCATTCTTTATTATTGCGCCCGCCGTTTTCCGTTTTACCTCTCCTTAACGCATAACCCTTGTCGGTGAATGCGGATTGATGATCTTGAAGGAATAGTCATGACGCCTAATTTCAGGTTTTTACCCTTATCCGGTTTTATCATCGGTGCCGCATTGCTTGTGGGTTGTGATGATCATGCAGGCCAGGCGAAGCAGCCGCCGACTCCACAGGTCGTGGTGCATGTCGTGAAAAGTGCGCCGCTGGAGGTGACCACCGAACTGCCTGGCCGGACCGATGCTTACCGCGTCGCCGAGGTTCGCCCGCAGGTCAGCGGCATTGTGCTGAAGCGCAACTTTACTGAAGGCAGCGACGTAAAAGCTGGCGAGTCGCTGTATCAGATCGATCCCGCCTCCTATCAGGCCGCATTTGATAGTGCGTCGGGCGAGCTGGCCAAAGCCCAGGCAGCCGCCAGCATTGCTCACCTGACGGTAAAACGCTATTTACCTCTGGTCGGCACACAGTACGTCAGCAAACAGGAGTACGATCAGTCAGTGGCGAACGCCCGTCAGGCTGATGCCTCGGTGATTGCGGCCAAAGCCGCTGTCGAAACCGCGCGCATCAATCTTGCGTACACCAAAGTGACGTCACCTATCAGCGGGCGGATCGGTAAATCCAGCGTCACCGAAGGGGCCCTGGTTGCGAACGGACAGGCCACGGCACTGGCAACGGTTCAGCAGCTTGATCCGATTTATGTCGATGTCACCCAGTCCAGCAATGATTTTATGCGTCTCAAGCAGTCCAGCCTGCAGACCGGCGAAGGCACCCGCAGCGTACAGCTGCTGATGGAGAATGGTCAGCCCTATCCACTAAAAGGATCGCTGCAATTCTCGGATGTCACCGTGGATGAGAGCACCGGCTCCATCACCCTGCGGGCTATCTTCCCCAACCCGCAACATATCCTGCTGCCCGGCATGTTTGTCCGCGCGCGTATTAACGAAGGCACCCAGCCGCACGCCATTCTGGTTCCGCAACAGGGCGTTACGCGAACCCCGCGCGGTGATGCCAGCGTGATGGTGGTCAACAGTAAAAACCAGGTTGAAGCCCGTAACGTTGTCGCCCCTCAGGCGATTGGCGATCAATGGCTGATTACAGACGGCTTACAGGAAGGCGACCGGGTGATTATCAGCGGGCTGCAGAAAGTACGTCCTGGCGTCGCGGTGGTGGCGACGCCGGATACCGCTGCGCAGAAAGTGGGATAAGGAACAGAGCATGGCTAACTTCTTTATTCAGCGCCCAATCTTCGCGTGGGTGCTGGCCATTATCCTGATGCTGGCGGGCGGGCTTGCGATCCTCAAGCTGCCGGTGGCGCAGTATCCCACCATTGCGCCACCTGCCGTGGCTATCTCGGCGACCTATCCCGGCGCGGATGCCCAGACGGTGCAGGATACGGTGACCCAGGTTATCGAGCAGAACATGAATGGTATCGATAACCTTATGTACATGTCCTCCACCAGCGATTCAGCGGGCAGCGTCACCCTTACCCTGACCTTCCAGTCGGGCACCGACCCGGATATTGCTCAGGTACAGGTGCAGAACAAGCTGCAGCTGGCCATGCCGTTACTGCCGCAGGAAGTGCAGCAGCAAGGGATAAGCGTGGAGAAGTCGAGCAGCAGCTTCCTGCTGGTGGCCGGTTTTGTCTCGGACAATAAGAACCTGAGCCAGGACGATATCTCGGACTATGTCGCCTCTAACGTCAAGGATGCTATCAGCCGCACCTCCGGGGTGGGCGATGTGCAACTGTTTGGCGCCCAGTATGCGATGCGTATCTGGCTGGATGCGAATAAGCTGAACGCCTATCAGTTGACGCCGCTGGACGTGATTAACCAGTTAAAAACGCAGAATAACCAGATTGCCGCCGGTCAGCTCGGCGGAACGCCGTCGGTGCCGGGCCAGCAGCTCAACGCCTCCATTATCGCCCAGACGCGCCTGAAAACCGCAGAGGAGTTCGGCAACATCACCCTGAAGGTCAATCAGGACGGGTCGATGGTGCATCTGAAAGATGTCGCCCGCATTGCGCCAGGCGGTGAAAACTACAACATGGTGACCAAAATCAATGGTCAGGCGGCGACCGGGCTCGGTATTAAGCTCGCTACCGGTGCCAACGCGCTGGATACCGCCGCGGCGATCAAAAGCAAACTGGCGCAGCTGCAAGCCTTCTTCCCGCAGGGGCTGAAGGTGGTCTACCCCTATGACACCACGCCGTTCGTTAAGATCTCCATTCATGAAGTGGTCAAGACGCTGTTCGAAGCCATCATTCTCGTCTTCCTCGTGATGTACCTGTTCCTGCAAAACCTGCGGGCCACGCTCATCCCGACCATTGCCGTACCGGTGGTTCTGCTGGGCACTTTCGCGGTGCTGGCGGCGTTTGGCTTCTCGATAAACACCCTGACCATGTTTGGTATGGTGCTGGCAATAGGCTTGCTGGTGGATGATGCCATCGTAGTGGTGGAGAACGTCGAGCGCGTGATGGTGGAGGAGAAGCTTCCGCCAAAAGAGGCGACACAAAAATCGATGTCGCAAATTCAGGGGGCGCTGGTCGGCATCGCCATGGTGCTCTCAGCGGTATTTATCCCGATGGCCTTTTTCGGCGGCTCCACCGGGGCGATTTATCGCCAGTTCTCTCTGACCATTGTTTCGGCGATGGCGCTCTCGGTGCTGGTGGCGCTGATCCTGACCCCTGCTCTGTGTGCCACCCTGCTAAAGGCCCCCAGCGAGCATCATGCGAACAAAGGCGGCTTCTTCGGCTGGTTTAATGCCCTGTTCGACAGAAGCGTGGCCCATTACAGCAACAGCGTCAGCCATATCTTGCGTAAGACGGGCCGCTACCTGGTGGTCTACATCCTTATAGTGGGCGGAATGGCGGTACTGTTCCTGCGTCTGCCTACGTCGTTCCTGCCGGAAGAGGATCAGGGCGTGTTTATGACGATGGTGCAGCTCCCGGCGGGCGCGACGCAAAGCCGCACCCAGAAGGTGCTGGATCAGGTTGAGCACTACTACCTCAACAATGAGAAGGCCAACGTAGAATCGGTATTTACTGTTAACGGCTTCAGCTTCAGCGGCCAGGGGCAAAACGCCGGGGTAGCGTTTATCAGCCTGAAGCCCTGGGAGGAGCGCCCGGGTGCGGAAAACAGCGTTGGAGCCATCGTCAGCCGGGCAACACGGGCCTTTAGTCAGATCAAAGATGGGCTGGTCTTCCCGTTCAACCTGCCCGCCATTATCGAACTCGGCACCGCAACGGGCTTCGATTTTGAACTGATTGACCAGGCCAACCTGGGACATAACCAGCTGACGCAGGCGCGAAACCAGCTGCTGGGCATGATTAAAGAGCACGCCGATATGCTGGTGCGTGTGCGACCCAATGGGCTGGAAGATACCCCGCAGTTCAAGCTGGATATCGATCAGGAAAAAGCGCAGGCGCTGGGCGTGAGCGTATCGGATATCAACCAGACCATCTCCACCGCGCTGGGGGGAACCTATGTCAATGACTACATCGACCGTGGCCGGGTGAAGAAAGTCTATGTCCAGGCGGATGCCCACTTCAGGATGCTGCCGGAGGATATTAACCGTCTCTATGTCCGCAGCGCCAACGGTGAAATGGTGCCGCTCTCCGCGTTCAGCCAGTCGCACTGGATCTACGGCTCACCGCGCCTGGAGCGCTATAACGGCAGCCCTTCCATGGAGATCCTCGGGGAAGCCGCTCCCGGCAAGAGTACCGGTGAAGCCATGGTGCTAATGGAAAAACTGGCGGCGAAACTGCCAACCGGCATCGGTTACGACTGGACAGGCATGTCTTATCAGGAACGGCTCTCCGGCAACCAGGCGCCTGCCCTGTATGCCATCTCGCTGGTGGTGGTGTTCCTCTGCCTGGCGGCGCTGTATGAGAGCTGGTCGATTCCTTTCTCGGTGATGCTGGTGGTGCCATTAGGGGTGGTTGGCGCCCTGCTGGCCGCTTCCCTGCGTGGGCTGAATAATGATGTTTACTTCCAGGTGGGGCTGCTTACCACCATTGGTCTGTCGGCCAAGAACGCCATCCTGATTGTCGAATTTGCTAAGGATCTGATGGAGAAAGAGGGGAAAGGGATTATTGAAGCCACGCTGGAGGCATCACGCATGCGTCTTCGTCCTATCCTTATGACCTCACTGGCATTTATCCTTGGCGTGCTGCCGCTGGTCATCAGTCACGGAGCGGGCAGCGGCGCGCAAAACGCCGTGGGTACCGGCGTGATGGGCGGTATGCTTTCAGCTACCCTGCTGGCAATCTTCTTTGTGCCGGTCTTCTTTGTGGTAGTACGACGACGCTTTACGCGTCATCGTGAACAGTAATGGGTAAAGGCGCTTCGGCGCCTTTTCTTATGATAATAAACAGAGAGTTAGCCTTACTATTTATTTACCTTATTGATTAGCGGTCCAATAAATTTTTTGCTCACGATTTCAGCACCTGACTGTTTATTCTGTCGCTCTCCTCAATCTCTCCATTATTGCCCGGCAAGAATGACCGTTTCTCCATATTTTTTACAATCCAAATAATTTGAGATTATTGACGTTTCATGGCGAATTTGAAGCGGTGGTAAAATAGCCTCCAGCTTTGCAGAAGTCGTTACTGGTTATATCGCAAAGTTAGATTTCATTTTGAGGTAACACCATGAAAAGATTCATTTCGGTTGCACTCCTTGCCACGTTGCTTGCGGGCTGTGCACATGACTCACCGTGCGTACCGGTATACGACGATCAGGGCAGACTGGTTCACACCAATACCTGTATGAAAGGCACCACGCAGGATAACTGGGAAACCGCGGGGGCAATCGCAGGTGGCGCAGCGGCTTTAGCTGGCCTGACACTGGGTATCATTGCCGTGTCCAGGTAATCCAGAAAGCGCGGATCCGTCCGCGCTTTTGCTTTTTCATTGCAGATGAACAAATAAGCCTGAATGGGCTCACATCTTATTTTCTTTCTATTTTCCCGCTATTAACCCTCCGTTTTATTTCTTCCTTTACCCATCCATATTTTGCTCTGATTTGTGGCGCAGATTGTAATTTCGCACCATTTCAGGGCGCTCGATTTAATTATCACTGCCTGCATCCTGCTTCACGCGTTGTGTAATCCCTTATGACGTTAAAAGTAAAAGCTGGCATTACGTTTGCTTTATTAACGTCGGCCACAGCCACAGACAGGTTAAAGCGTTTATAAACGCCTCACTATAACGATAATTTTTCGCTACACAGGATGCATTATGAAAAAGATGATGATGGCCAGCCTCGCCGCTGCAGGTGTGCTCATTGCAATGACCGGCCAGGCTCAGGCGGGTGCCACTCTGGATGCAGTTAAACAAAAAGGGTTTGTGCAATGCGGGATCAGTGACGGTCTGCCGGGTTTCTCTTACGCAGACGCCAACGGTAAGTTCTCCGGTATTGATGTTGACGTGTGCCGTGGCGTTGCCGCTGCGGTATTCGGCGACGACACCAAAGTGAAATATACCCCGCTGACGGCGAAAGAGCGCTTTACTGCCCTGCAATCCGGCGAAGTGGATATGCTTTCGCGTAATACCACCTGGACCTCATCCCGTGATGCCGGGATGGGAATGACCTTTACCGGTGTCACCTATTACGACGGCATTGGTTTCCTGACGCACAATAAAGCGGGTCTCAAAAGTGCGAAGGAGCTGGATGGTGCCACCGTCTGTATTCAGGCGGGTACGGATACTGAACTGAATGTCGCCGACTATTTCAAAGCCAACAACATGAAATATACGCCAGTGACCTTTGACCGCTCTGACGAATCCGCCAAAGCGCTGGAGTCCGGCCGCTGCGATACCCTGGCCTCGGATCAGTCTCAGCTCTATGCGCTGCGGATCAAGCTGAGCAATCCGGCGGAATGGATCGTCCTGCCAGAAGTGATCTCCAAAGAGCCGCTGGGGCCGGTCGTCCGTCGCGGGGATGATGAATGGAACGCTGTTGTTCGCTGGACGCTGTTCGCCATGCTCAACGCGGAAGAGATGGGGGTCAACTCAAAGAACGTCGATGAGAAGGCGGCTAATCCGGCCACGCCTGATATGGCCCATCTGCTGGGCAAGGAAGGTGATTACGGCAAGGATCTGAAGCTGGATAATAAATGGGCGTACAACATCATTAAAAAGGTGGGTAACTACGCTGAGATCTTCGAGCGTAACGTTGGATCTGAGAGCGCGCTGAAGATCAGCCGTGGGCAGAACAACCTCTGGAACAATGGCGGCATTCAGTACGCGCCGCCAGTACGCTAAGCATCTTGCTGTAACGGGCACTGCCAGTGCAGTGCCCAGTCCAGAGTCATGGTTACCCGAGGTTTTATATGTTCCATCGCCGCTTAGCCCTGAAAGGAGCTTTCTCCTTTTCTAATCCTGCGGTTCGCGCCTGGCTGTTTCAGATCCTCGCTGTTCTCGCTGTCCTGGCCGTCGCGATCTACCTGTTCCACAACACTGTTACCAACCTCAGCACACGCGGCATTACGTCGGGCTTTGCCTTCCTTGACCGTAGTGCAGGGTTTGGCATTGTTCAGCACTTAATTGATTACGGTGAAGGCGATACCTATGGCCGCGTATTCCTTGTCGGCCTGATGAATACCCTGCTGGTTTCAGCGTTATGCATTCTGTTTGCTTCTCTGCTGGGCTTTTTCCTCGGACTCGCGCGTCTCTCGGATAACTGGCTGCTGCGTAAGCTCTCCACGTTTTATATCGAGACCTTCCGTAACATTCCCCCGCTGCTGCAGATCTTCTTCTGGTATTTCGCCGTCCTGCGCAATTTGCCTGGCCCCCGTCAGGCGGTGGATGCGTTCGATCTGGCCTTTTTAAGCAACCGCGGTCTCTATATCCCCGCGCCGCAGATTGCCGAAGGGATGCTGGCATTGCTGGCCGCGCTGGCGTGCGCCATCTTGGTTTCCATTGCGCTGTTTCGCTACAATCGCACGCATCAGATTAAAACCGGGCAGCTACGGCGCACCTGGCCCGTCACCCTGGCTTTAGCAGTGATCCTGCCGTGGCTGGCGCATACAATAGCTGGCCCGGCAATGCACTGGGATGTTCCGCAGCTAAAGGGGTTTAACTTCCGGGGTGGCATGGTATTGATCCCGGAGCTGGCCGCCCTGACGCTGGCGCTCTCCATCTATACCTCGGCCTTTATCGCAGAAATTATTCGCGCCGGTATTCAGGCCGTTCCCCATGGTCAGCATGAAGCTGCTCGCTCCCTTGGGCTCCCGAATCCCGTCACCCTGCGCCAGGTCATCATCCCCCAGGCCCTACGGGTGATCATCCCTCCGCTGACCAGCCAGTATCTCAACATCGTGAAAAACTCCTCTCTCGCGGCGGCGATCGGCTATCCCGATATGGTCTCGTTGTTTGCCGGCACCGTTCTTAACCAGACCGGCCAGGCAATAGAAACCATTGCCATTACGATGTCGGTCTACCTGATTATCAGCCTGACCATTTCACTGTTGATGAACATCTACAACCGTCGTATCGCGCTGGTTGAACGCTAAGGAACCATGATGACAAAAGCGGTCTTGTCTCACCCTGCGCGTCCGGCCACAACCGGCAACGGACGCATCATTAACTGGGCTCGTAAAAACCTGTTCTCCAGCTGGAGCAACAGTTTGCTCACCCTGTTCTGCTTCTGGCTGATGTGGGAACTTATCCCGCCGCTCATTAACTGGGCATTTTTGCAGGCTAACTGGATCGGTACCACCCGCGCCGATTGCACAAAAGAGGGAGCCTGCTGGGTCTTTATTCATCAGCGCTTCGGCCAGTTTATGTATGGGCTCTATCCCCACGATCAGCGCTGGCGCATCAACCTTGCGCTGGTTATTGGGCTGCTCTCTGTCGTTCCCATGTTCTGGAAGAAGTTACCCCAACGGGGACGATACATCGCCTGTTGGGCGGTGATCTATCCCCTGCTCGTCTGGGGGCTGTTGTATGGCGGCGTGCTGGGGCTGGATCGCGTTGAAACCCGCCAGTGGGGCGGTCTGACGCTGACGCTCATTATCGCCTCGGTAGGGATTGCCGGCGCATTGCCATTAGGGATTTTACTGGCGCTGGGTCGCCGCTCAACCATGCCGGTCGTGCGCGTCCTCTCGGTAATTTTTATTGAGTTCTGGCGCGGCGTTCCGCTTATCACCGTGCTCTTTATGTCTTCCGTTATGCTGCCGCTGTTTATGGCGGAAGGCACTACCATCGACAAGCTGATCCGCGCCCTGGTCGGCGTCATTCTGTTCCAGTCTGCTTATGTCGCTGAGGTCGTGCGCGGCGGATTGCAGGCGCTCCCCAAGGGCCAGTATGAAGCAGCCGAATCGCTGGCGCTGGGTTACTGGAAAACGCAGGGACTGGTGATCCTTCCCCAGGCGCTGAAGCTGGTGATCCCGGGTCTGGTGAACACCATCATTGCGCTGTTTAAGGACACCAGTCTGGTGATCATTATTGGATTATTCGATCTGTTCAGTAGCGTGCAGCAGGCTACCGTCGACCCGGCGTGGCTGGGCATGTCGACAGAAGGCTACGTTTTTGCAGCCCTTATCTACTGGATTTTCTGTTTTAGCATGTCGCGCTACAGCCAGCATCTGGAAAAGCGCTTTAACACCGGGCGTACACCGCACTGAGGAACCTATGAGCCAGATAACTATGACCCCCGCTGACGCGATGATTACCCTGGATAATGTGAATAAGTGGTACGGGCAATTTCACGTTTTGAAAGACATTAACCTGAAGGTAAAGCAAGGCGAGCGCATCGTCCTTTGCGGGCCTTCAGGCTCGGGTAAATCAACAACGATCCGCTGTATCAACCATCTGGAAGAGCATCAGCAAGGCCGGATTGTGGTGGATGGTATCGAGCTGAATGACGACATCCGCAACGTTGAGCGTGTCCGCCAGGAGGTAGGCATGGTCTTCCAGCATTTCAATCTGTTCCCTCATCTGACCGTTCTGCAAAACTGCACCCTGGCGCCTGTCTGGGTCCGTAAGATGCCGAAAAAAGAAGCTGAGGCACTTGCCATGCACTATCTGGAGCGGGTACGCATTGCTGAACACGCCCATAAGTTTCCCGGGCAGATCTCGGGCGGGCAGCAGCAGCGCGTGGCCATTGCCCGCTCTCTGTGCATGAAACCTAAAATTATGCTGTTTGATGAGCCGACTTCAGCACTCGATCCCGAGATGGTGAAAGAGGTTCTGGATACGATGATAGGCCTGGCGGAATCGGGAATGACCATGCTCTGCGTCACGCACGAGATGGGCTTCGCCAGAACCGTTGCGGACCGGGTGATCTTTATGGATCGCGGAGAAATTGTTGAGCAGGCGCCGCCGGAAGAGTTCTTCTCTCACCCGAAATCAGAACGTACGCGCGCATTTTTGTCGCAGGTTATCCACTAATGTTGATTGGCCCGGCGGTGCTGTACGCGTCGGGCCCTGTTTTTTTATGGTGCAGAAATGCAAAAAGGCCATCCTTTCGGATGGCCTTTTCACTTAATTGATGTCTGGCAGTTCCCTACTCTCGCATGGGGAGACCCCACACTACCATCGGCGCTACGGCGTTTCACTTCTGAGTTCGGCATGGGGTCAGGTGGGACCACCGCGCTACAGCCGCCAGACAAATTCTTTTACTTCTTGCCGAACTTTAACCTAAGTATAAAGTGGTGCTGATACCCAGAGTCGAACTGGGGACCTCACCCTTACCAAGGGTGCGCTCTACCAACTGAGCCATATCAGCACGCTAAATTTGATGCCTGGCAGTTCC
>NZ_DIAO01000023.1:0-129804 GCF_002416465.1 Leclercia sp. UBA5076 | reverse complement strand
GGGCATGCCAACTCGGCTTTCGCTCACCGTTGCGAGGTCCCGTATATTACGTTTTCCTCATTAAGAGTCAAGCAATTATTTCGAGCTTTCCTCTGCCGGGTATTCATCGCTGAACCCCGCTGACCCGGCGGCTTGCGTGCCGTTGTTCCGTGTCAGTGGAGGCGCATTATAGGGAGTTCTCCGGCGCTGACAAGAGCTAATTTAAAAAAACTTTTCAACTGTCTTTTTTTTGCGCAAAAACGTGCTACACCGCTAGTTTTTCGAGCGTTTCGAAGCCATAACGATGTAAAACGGGTAAAAGTTGCTCAGTCTCAGCGGTCAATGCCATGCAATAAGCGATATTTGCGTCGGCAGATTTTGCGTCTGGCGCTTCATGTTCAAGTAGCCACGCTGTGCGACGGGCAATCGCTGCCCCTGAATCCACCAGCCGGGTGCCTTCCGGAAGTACGGCCAGCAGCTCTTCCTGTAGCAAAGGGAAATGCGTGCAACCCAGCACCACCGTATCCGGCGGCTCCGCCATCCGCAGCCATGGACGCAGAATACGGCGCAGCTCTTCCAGCGAGACCGCTTTGCCGTGCAGTTTAGCTTCCGCCATCTCAACCAGCTCGGCAGAACCTAACATCGCAATCTGGCATTCATTTGCGAAGCGTTCGATCAGTTCGCGGGTATAAGGCCGCTTAACCGTACCGCGCGTTGCCAGAAGCCCCACCACGCCATTTGCCGTCAGGCGCGCAGCAGGTTTGATCGCCGGCACCACGCCCACAACCGGGAACGGGAACTTTTCGCGTAGTGCCGGGAGGGAGACCGTACTGGCGGTGTTGCAGGCAATCACCGCCAGTGCGAGGGGATACTGCTGTTGCACAGCGGTAACGATCTCAACGACGCGTTCAACAATAAACGCTTCGCTCTTTTCCCCGTAGGGGAAAGCCACGTTATCGAAGGCATAGATGTAATGAAGATCCGGCAGAAGTTGCCGAATCTCATCATAGACTGAAAGCCCACCGACACCGGAGTCAAACACCAGTACGGTGGGACGTGGGTCAGAAGGTGTAGCTGCCAGACAAGGTGTATTCCCGTCCTGCAGTTTCGTAGCCATAAACTGTCTCGTAGTCTTTATCGAACAGGTTGGCTATTTTACCACGAACTGTAAGGTGAGAGGTGACAGGATATGAAACAGCGAGATCCCACAAACTTACCCCACCCATTTTCACTCGCTCTGAGGTGAACGTATCAGGATCGTACGCTACATCATAACGGGTACCCAGGTAGCGGTAGGCCAGATTCCAGTCGAGATCCCACACCTGCGTATCCAGCTGATACTTCACCTGCTGCTTCGAACGGCGGGCAAGCACTTCGTTCGTTTTGGCATTGCGCGGATCCACGTAGTCATAAGAAATCTGATGGCCTACCGGGCCAGTATCAAACTGCGCCGTGGCTTCAATACCTTTGATACGTGCTTTATCAACGTTGTAGTAGCGGAACGTACGCGGGTCGCTGCTGATCAGGTTGTCGATATCGTTACGATAACCCGATACACGCCAGGTCACCGGGCCGGTCAGCCCCTCGAAACCGCCTTCCCACTGCTTGCTCTCTTCCGGTTTCAGATCCGGGTTGCCGTAGCTCGCACTGTGGATTTGGCTCATGGTCGGTGCTTTATAGGCGGTGCCGTAGGACGCGATGATGCGATAACCGTCAATGAACTCCCATCCGGCGCTGGTCTGCCAGGTGTTATGGTTACCAAAGTTAGAGTTGTCATCATTACGCGCGGCCGCTTCCAGGGTCACGCTATCGAACTGCTGCAGGGCGGACAGGAATACCCCAGTGTTGCGCTGCTCATAGCCTTTATCCAGATAACCCGTTCCCGCCTGGGTTTTTTGCTTCTGCCAGTCCAGACCGGCGCCGATATTGCCGTGGCCCACCGTGACGGTGTTCATCCACTGGGCCGTGTACTGCTTAACGTCATCCATGGTAGCAGAGGAAGCATAGCGGCCTTTGCTCGGATCGTAGTTCTGGTCTTTACTGCGACCGTAACCGGTCACCAGCTGTGTCTGGTAAATCCCCTGGTGATAGCGCAGGCCGGTGTCCCAGTTCTGGCTGTAAAGCTGACGGGTATCAGGCAGGCCATCGACCATAAAGTTGTTGTCATAATGCTCATAGCCGTCATACGCCGTACGGTTGTCATAGCCGAGGCCACGCACGAAACCGCTCAGGCTGTCAGTGAATTGCTGCTCAACCGAGCCAAACAGCGACTTACTCATAAAACCGTCACGGTCGGGCTGGCGTGGCGCATCCGCCGCATCAATATCAAAGCCGCGGGTATAGGTATAGTTACCGCCCAGGGTAATTTTGGTTTTATCCAGCACCTGCTGGAAGGAACCATCATAGGATTGATAGCCTTTCGAGCCGACGCTGGCGGTGATTTCCGCCCCTGGCGTGTCCCGACCCGTAATGATGTTAATCACGCCGCCAATCGCATCTGAACCATACAGGGCCGAACGCGGGCCACGGATGTATTCAACACGCTGAATAAGCGAAACGGGGATTTGGCTGAGATCCGGTGAATTACTGATCCCGGCGTTATTCAGTGGAATGCCATCAATCAGCACCAGCACATGGCGGGATTCCGTGCCGCGAATAAAGGTAGAAGAGGTGGCACCTATTCCACCGCTTTGGGCGATATCAACGCCCGGTAAGCGCGACATCACTTCAACGACGCTTTTAGCCTGCCAACGCTCGATATCTTCCCGGGTAACGACAGAACTCGGAGCCAGAACGGTATTTGCAGGTTGTGCAACACGGTTTGCCGTCACCACCAACGAGTCTGCGCCATCCTGCGCCCAGCCCGAAAATGCCGTGACGGAAAGCGCCGTCAACAGCGATACTTTTTTAATCATTGTAAAAGCATCCACAATATAAGAAGGATGCCGCAGGCCTCATCGATAGCACGCGATGATGAAACCAAATGCGACGTGATCCCGGCAGGTCTTCGGGCTAGGTGGCGTTTAGTGGATGTAGACTTCCCATTTTCACAGTGTCTGTTAACTCATCCCGCCAGTCTTTACCGCTGCGCGTCAGCTCCAGATTTGCACTGGATTCCCTTTTCACTCATAAGAGACCGGAAACATAATGCTACATTTAGACACGTATAGATGTCCAGACTGCCGTTGACCATTAAGGCTGGACATCCCCTGTACAATCCCTACAATCCCCGCGTAATTCATCATCAACAGGAAGCATCATGACCCCAGAACACCTCCCGACAGAACAGTACGACGCGCAACTGGCAGAGAAAGTCGTCCGTCTGCAAAGTATGATGACGCCTTTTGCTGCGCCTGCGCCTGAGGTGTTCCGCTCCCCGGTTAGCCACTATCGTATGCGTGCCGAATTCCGCATCTGGCACGACGGTGACGACCTGTACCACATCATTTTCGATCAGCAGACCAAAAGCCGGATCCGCGTGGACAGTTTCCCGGCGGCCAGCGAGCTGATTAACCAGTTGATGACGCTGATGATGGATGGCGTGCGCAATAATCCGCTGCTGCGCCATAAGCTCTTCCAGATTGACTACCTGACCACCCAAAGCAATCAGGCCATCGTCTCGCTGCTGTACCATAAGGCGTTGAACGACGAGTGGCGCCAGGCCGCAGAAGCCCTGCGTGATGCGCTGCGCGCGCAGAACATCAATGTGCATCTGATTGGCCGCGCGACCAAAACCAAAATCGCGCTGGATCAGGACTATATAGACGAGCGCCTGCAGGTGGCGGGGAAAGAGATGATCTACCGCCAGGTGGAGAACAGCTTTACGCAGCCGAACGCTGCCATGAACGTGCAGATGCTGGAGTGGGCGCTGAACGCCACCGAGGGCGCAACCGGGGATCTGCTGGAGCTGTACTGCGGTAACGGCAACTTCTCGCTGGCGCTGGCGCGTAACTTCGACCGCGTACTGGCCACCGAAATCGCCAAGCCGTCGGTCGCCGCCGCGCAATACAACATTGCAGCGAACCATATTGATAATGTGCAGATCATTCGCATGTCGGCGGAAGAGTTTACTCAGGCGATGAAGGGCGTAAGGGACTTTAATCGTCTGCAGGGGATCGATCTGAAGAGCTACCAGTGTGAGACCATTTTCGTCGACCCGCCACGTAGTGGGCTGGACAGCGAAACGGAGAAGATGGTGCAGGCGTACCCGCGTATTTTGTATATCTCCTGTAATCCGGAGACCTTGTGCCAGAACCTGGAAACATTAAGCCAGACGCACAAGGTTGAACGTCTGGCTCTGTTCGATCAGTTCCCGTACACGCACCATATGGAGTGCGGGGTGCTACTGACGGCTAAAAACGCATAGGCCGGATAAACGAAGCGCCATCCGGCGCTTTTTGGCAGGTGGCGCTGCGCTTACCTGCCCTACAGAACAGCAAGATGATTACTCTGGCAGCTGCTGCTTACGGTTACGCATTTTAATGCCAATCCAGAACACCAGCGCCACTGACAGCACAGCCGGCAGGAAGTTAGAGCCAATGTCCGGATACTCTGCGCGCACCACGGTGCTATACAGCAGGACGCCCAGCACAAAGAACGCCGCCGACAATGCCGGTAACCCCACCGGCATGGTGCGATTCTGATAACGCTGATGCAGACAGTACACCGTCAGCACCAGAGAGATCATCGGGAAAACCGAGAACGGTACAATAGAGCTAAAAAGCGCTGCGAACGTACCGTTAATGGATAAGCCAGCGATCAATGCCAGCAATAATGTTCCTTTATCCTGTCCTGTCTGTTTCATTACTCACCTTTCACTCATCGGATTGATGCGCCAGTTTTTCTTGTTCACGGCGATACCAGTAATAAGCCCCTTTAGAGATCATCCGCAGTTGCAATACCAGTCGCTCTTCGAGTTGCTTGCGTTGTTCAACGCTCACATCCAGTGCTTCGGCGCCCGCACTGAAGACTATTGTTACCATCGCCTCGGCCTGCGCCTCAGTGAAGGCGCGCGGCATATGGTTTTCGAGTTCAAGATAGTCGGCAAGTTCCGCAATAAAATGCTGAATCTCGCGGGCCACGGCGGCACGAAACGCGGCCGAGGTGCCTGAGCGTTCCCGTAACAATAAACGAAACGCGTTGGGATTATTGCCGATAAACTCCATAAAAGTGGAAACAGAGGTGCGGATCACGCTCCCCCCTTTGGCGATACGCTGACGCGCCTGGCGCATTAGCTGGCGCAGCATCAGCCCGCTCTCATCCACCATGGTCAGACCCAGTTCATCCACGTCACGGAAATGACGATAGAAAGAGGTAGGCGCAATCCCGGCTTCGCGTGCGACCTCGCGCAGGCTCAGACTGGCAAAACTTCGCTCAGCACTCAGTTGACTGAATGCAGCCTCTACCAGCGAACGCCGGGTTTTCTCTTTTTGTTGTGCTCTTACGCCCATCACGATAGTTGAATCCTTCCAAAGGCCCGCAGGCACTATACCAGAGAATAAAATTAATCGGATTACCTGGCTTACAGAATGAAGGTTTACATGTTGTTTGTGCTCCACCGCGCGAAAAGAGCACAACGATAATTGGGTTATCCTGTCAATGATGTTACTATTCTGTTGCTTTTATGTATAAGAACAGGTAAGCCTTACCATGTCACATTCCTACGATTACGACGCAATTGTTATTGGTTCCGGCCCCGGCGGCGAAGGCGCTGCTATGGGACTGGTTAAACAGGGAGCCAGAGTAGCGGTTATTGAGCGCTACCATAACGTTGGCGGCGGCTGTACCCACTGGGGCACTATCCCTTCCAAAGCCCTCCGCCACGCCGTCAGCCGCATTATTGAATTTAACCAGAACCCTCTTTACAGCGATCACTCCCGTCTTCTTCGTTCCTCCTTTGCCGATATTCTGAATCACGCGGATAACGTGATTAATCAGCAGACGCGCATGCGCCAGGGTTTTTATGAGCGCAACCACTGCGAAATTCTGCAGGGCAGCGCGCATTTTGTGGATGAACATACGCTGGCGCTGGAGTGCCATGACGGTTCTGTTGAAACCATCACCGCAGAGAAATTTGTGATCGCCTGCGGCTCACGCCCGTATCGCCCGGCTGATGTCGATTTCTCTCACCCGCGCGTGTACGACAGCGACTCCATTCTGAGCCTGCACCATGAGCCGCGCCACGTACTCATCTACGGCGCCGGGGTGATCGGCTGTGAATATGCCTCTATCTTCCGCGGTATGAACGTGAAGGTCGACCTGATTAACACCCGCGATCGTCTGCTGGCCTTCCTCGATCAGGAGATGTCTGACTCGCTCTCGTATCACTTCTGGAACAGCGGCGTGGTGATTCGTCACAACGAAGAGTACGAGAAGATTGAAGGCTGTGATGATGGCGTCATCATGCACCTGAAATCGGGTAAAAAGCTGAAAGCCGACTGCCTGCTGTATGCCAATGGCCGTACAGGTAACACCGATTCGCTGGCGCTGGAAAACATCGGTCTGACCACCGACAGCCGCGGGCAGATCAAGGTGAACAGCATGTACCAGACCGCCCTGCCACATATCTATGCCGTCGGGGATGTGATTGGTTATCCAAGCCTGGCGTCAGCGGCGTATGACCAAGGGCGCATTGCGGCTCAGGCGCTGGTGAAAGGCGAAGCGACAGCACACCTGATCGAAGATATCCCGACGGGCATTTACACCATTCCGGAGATCAGTTCTGTAGGGAAAACCGAGCAGCAGCTGACGGCCATGAAGGTGCCTTACGAAGTGGGTCGTGCCCAGTTTAAACATCTGGCGCGGGCGCAAATCGTGGGAATGAGCGTCGGTACGCTGAAGATTTTGTTCCATCGCGAGACGAAAGAGATCCTCGGCATTCACTGCTTCGGTGAACGTGCGGCGGAAATCATCCATATCGGCCAGGCGATCATGGAGCAAAAAGGTGGCGGTAACACCATCGAATACTTTGTTAATACCACCTTTAACTACCCGACCATGGCGGAAGCCTATCGGGTAGCGGCGCTGAACGGCTTAAACCGCCTGTTTTAAGGTGCTGTCGAAATGGCCATCCATTGCACCACGGATGGCCTCCGCCAGCTGCTCATAGCGGCTGCGCAGCGGTGAACCCGGACGATAAACCAGGCCAATGGTACGCCGCGGCTCCGGCTTGATGCATGGCAGATAGACCACGCCATCACGCTTATGTTCGCGCGGCACGGCCAGCGCAGGCAGCAGCGTAATACCGCTTCCTGCCGCCACCATGTTACGCAGCGTTTCCAGGCTGGTTGCGCGGAAGTGGGTATCTTCATCGGCACCGGCTTCAAAACAGAAGCCCATCGCCTGATCGCGCAGACAGTGACCATCTTCCAGCATCAGCAGCTTTTCACCGGCCAGATCGGCCATCGGCACGCGATCGCGGCTCGCCCATGGATGATCTTCATAGATCGCCAGCATCATCGGCTCATCAAACAGCGGCACTTCGATAAAGGCTTCGCTCTCTTTGACCAGCGCCAGAATGGCGCAGTCGAGCTTACCGCTATCTAACTGCGCCAGCAGCTGATGGGTTTGCGCTTCATGCAGGTACATTTCGAGTTTAGGGAACGTCTGATGCAGCATAGGAATAATATGCGGCAGCAGGTATGGGCCAACGGTTGGGATCAGGCCAATATGCAGCGGGCCGGACATTGTCTCCCCCTGCTGGCTTGCCATTTCCTTGAGCACTTTGACCTCGCGCAACACGGTGCGCGCCTGATCCACCAGCAGAAGGCCTGCCTGGGTGAACAGCACTTTACGACTGGTGCGCTCCAGCAGCATCACGCCAAGCTCGTCTTCCAGCTTACGAATCTGACCGCTAAGGGTAGGCTGGCTGACGTGGCAGGAGTCTGCCGCGCGGCGAAAATGGCGGTGTTCGGCTAACGCCACCAGGTATTCAAGATCACGAATATTCATTATTCATCCTCCGTCGCCACGATAGTTCATGGCGATAGATAGCATAGCAACGAACGATTATCCCTATCAAGCATTCTGTTGAATAATGCATCACAGAGACGAGGCGGCACCGATTACCCTTGAAGTCCTGTCCCGTCTTACGAGTTTCTCTCAAAACTCGCACAACTAAAGCCAACGTGAACTTTTGCGGACCCCGTGGTCCGCTTTTTTTTTGCGTAAAAAAGCCCAACACAGGGTTGGGCTTTGGTTTGTAGGTCGGATAAGGCGAAGCCGCCATCCGACATATCAGGCATTACACCAGACGGGTTTTCGCATCCGCAATGGCCTGTGCCACCTGCTTCGGCGACACGCCGCCTTTTGCGGCACGCTTGTCCAGACAAGACTGCAACGCCAGGATCGGGTAGACATCGTCGCCAATCACGTTACTGAATTTTTGCAGATCGGCAAGCGGGAGATCTTCCAGCGCTTTGCCCTGACGAATCGCTTCCACGACCGCTTCACCGACAATATGGTGCGCTTCACGGAACGGAACGCCTTTCGCCACAAGATAGTCCGCCAGCTCGGTGGAGTTGGCATAGCCCTGCTGGGCCGCTTCCTGGCAGCGCGGGCGTTTCACCTGAATGCCGTCCAGCACCAGGGCCGCCATATGCAGACAGTCCAGCCAGGTGTCGAGCGCGTCGAACAGCCCTTCTTTGTCTTCCTGCATATCTTTGTTGTAGGCCAGCGGCAGACCTTTCAGGGTCATCATCATCCCGGTCAGTGCACCCTGCACACGGCCACACTTACCGCGGATCAGCTCCAGCGCATCCGGGTTTTTCTTCTGCGGCATGAGGGAAGAGCCGGAGGTCACGCGATCAGACAGCTCAACAAATCCGGCTTCACCGGAGTTGAAGAAGATCAGATCTTCGGCGAAGCGCGACAGATGGACCATGCCGATAGAGGCGTTGGAGAGCAGCTCCAGCACGTGGTCACGGTCGGATACACTGTCCAGGCTGTTACGGGTCGCAGAGGCAAAGCCCAGCCAGCCCGCCAGCTGTTCGCGGTCGATTTCATAGGCGGTGCCGGCCAGCGCGCCGCTGCCCAGCGGGCTCACGTCCAGACGCTTTAAGGTGTCCTGCAGACGGCTTTCATCGCGCGCCAGCATCTCGACATAGGCCAACGACCAATGAGCAAAGGTGACAGGCTGCGCACGCTGCAGGTGGGTATACCCCGGCATCACCGCATCCTGGTTATTCTGCGCGGTCTCCACCAGCGCGCTCTGCAACTGACGGTTAGCCGCCAGCAGTTCCGCCACGGTCTCTTTACACCACAGCTTCAGATCGGTTGCGACCTGGTCGTTACGGCTACGGCCAGTGTGCAGCTTTTTACCCAGTTGGCCGACTTTGTCGATCAGTTTGCCTTCCACCCAGCTGTGAATATCTTCGGCATCGCTTTCAAGGATTTGCTGCGGGTTAAGACGCACCTCTTCCAGCAGATTGTTCAGCGCCTCTTCCAGCTGCAACTGTTCGTCTGCGGTCAGCACGCCAACGGTGACCAGCGCTTTGGACCAGGCCACAGAGCCGACGATATCCTGTTCGGCCAGGCGGTAGTCGAAGCGCAAAGAGTCGTTGAACTGTTTGAACCGTTGATCCGCTGCCTGTGTAAAACGCCCACCCCAAAGTGCCATAACATCGTTCCTTTATTCGTTAGTTCTGCCGGGTGGCGCTGCGCTTACCCGGCCTACGGTCATTCATTAAAAACTTACGCTAGAATACGCGTGCCAATCGGCGTGCCGTTAAACAGCGCCGGAAGCTGCTCCGCGTGACGCCAGGAGGCGATATCCACCGGACGGCCCAACGTGCGCGCCGCATCCAGCGCGGCGTTCACTTTGACAATCATGCCGTCAGTAATAATGCCCTGATCAATCAGCTGCTCGGCTTTTGCCGCGGTCATCTCCGCAATGCGCTGGCCTTTGCCGTCCAGAATGCCGCTCACGTCGGAGAGCAGGATCAGGTCTGCGCCCAGCGTTGCCGCCAGGGCGGTTGCCGCCTGGTCAGCGTTGACGTTCATCAGTTGCCCCTCTTCGGTCACCCCGATAGAGCTCACCACCGGCAGGAAACCGCCTTCCAGCAGCGTATTGATCAGTTTTGGCGAACCCGGCTGGGCCAGGCCAACGTGGCCAAGCTCTTCATCGAGCTGGGTCACCTTAACGCTGTCGCCATCGCCCAGGTAGAGCCCGACAGAGGCGATATGGTGTTTCTTCGCCCAAGCCAGCAGGGTTTTGTTTGCCGTACCCGCCAGCGCACCGGTAATGATGTCGATCTGATCGGCAGGCGTCACGCGCAGGCCGTTTTTCTTTTTCACCGGCAGGTTCAGGCCTTTCATTAACTCATCGACCACACAGCCGCCGCCGTGAACAATCACCAGCGGGCGTTGATGTGATTCGCGATAGTTGACCAGCGCGGTAAACAGACGCTCCAGCGCCTCTTCGCTGTCCAGCAGTACACCACCAAGCTTGATAATTAATGGGTTCATCATCACACCTTAAATAAGAGACTGCGTTTCAGCATAGCCAAAACGAATATTTGCGCACTGCATTGCCTGGGCGGCAGCGCCTTTCAGTAAGTTATCTTCTGCGGCCACCACAATCAGGTGCTCGCCCTGCACGGCAAAACCGATGTCGCAGAACGGCAGGCCGACCACATTTTTCAGCGCGGGCACGCCTTTGTCATAGAGACGCACCAGCGGTTTATCCGCATACGCCTGGGTAAAAGCCTCGCTCACCTGCTCTTTGGTCACGCCAGGCTTCAGGCGGCAGGTGATAGTTTCGAGGATCCCACGCGGGAAACTGCCCAGGTGCGGCGTGAAAATCACCTCCGCGCCCAGATGGGTAGTAATTTCCGGGTGGTGGCGATGGTTAAACACGCCATACGGTTGCAGGCTCACTTCACAGAAGCTGTTGGAGATAGCCGCTTTGCGTCCTGCCCCGCTCACGCCGCTGGTGGCGTTGATCACCGGCCACTGGTTCAGATCCAGCAGACCCGCGTCGATCAACGGCTTCAGGGAGAGCTGCGCCGCCGTCGGGTAGCAACCCGGTACGGCAATCAGGTTCGCTTCTTTCAGTTTATCTGCGCTCCACTCCGCCAGACCGTAGACTGCCTTTTCAAGCAGGTCCGGGTGTTGATGGGTGAAACCGTAGTATTTTTCATAGAACGCGGCGTCGTTCACGCGGAACGCACCGGAGAGATCGAACACCACGCAACCCGCTGCCAGGAACTGCGGCGCCAGGTCGTGGCTGACTTCGTGAGCGGTGGCTAAAAAGACCACGTCCACGCCGTCGGTAAATTCGCTGATATCCGACATTGGCTGCAATGGTAGATCGACAATCCCTTTAAGCTGCGGATGTAAATCGGAAATTAACTTTCCTGCATCATTGCTTTGCGCTGAGACAGTCAAAGCGGTTATGGTCATATGAGGATGGCGATTCACGTAGCTTACAAGCTCTGCGCCCGCATAACCGCTAGCGCCTACAATCAGCGTATTCAACATCGGGTTCCTTTATGCTCAACGTTAATGTATTTTTATTCACATTTATTGCATGAATATTGATACTATCACGACCTAAGGTGTGTCAACAATGAAAATGAATTTACCGCCATTTATCGAGATCTACCGCGCCCTGATTGCCACGCCGTCCATCAGCGCAACGGAAGAAGCGCTGGATCAGAGTAATGAGACTTTAATCAATCTGCTGGCAGGCTGGTTCAGCGATCTCGGGTTTAAGGTGGAGGTTCAGCCGGTGCCGGGAACCCGTAACAAATTTAACCTGCTCGCCAGTACTGGCCAGGGTGCGGGCGGCCTGCTGCTGGCAGGGCATACCGACACCGTGCCGTTTGATGACGGACGCTGGACGCGCGATCCCTTCACCCTGACCGAGCACGACAACAAGCTCTACGGGCTGGGCACTGCTGACATGAAAGGCTTCTTCGCCTTTATCCTCGACGCGCTGCGTGACGTCGACGTGACAAAACTGAAAAAGCCGCTCTATATTCTGGCTACCGCCGACGAAGAGACCAGCATGGCCGGGGCACGCTACTTCTCGGAAAACACGGCGATTCGCCCGGATTGCGCCATCATCGGCGAGCCGACATCCCTGCAACCGATTCGCGCGCATAAAGGCCATATCTCTACGGCGGTGCGCGTGCTGGGCCAGTCCGGCCACTCCAGCGATCCGGCGCGCGGCGTTAACGCTATTGAACTGATGCACGACGCCATTGGCCGCATCATGACGCTGCGCGACGACCTGAAGGAGCGGTATCACTACGATGCCTTCACGGTCCCTTACCCGACGCTGAACCTCGGCAGCCTGCACGGTGGTGATGCCTCTAACCGTATCTGCGCCTGCTGTGAACTGCATATGGATATTCGCCCGCTGCCGGGCATGACCCTGAACGACCTCGACGGCTTGCTGAACGAAGCGTTGGCCCCGGTGAGCGAGCGCTGGCCGGGTCGCCTGACGGTCTCTGAGCTGCATCCGCCAATCCCGGGTTACGAGTGCCCGCCGGACCATCAGCTGGTGGAAGTGGTGGAAAAACTGCTCGGCGAGAAAACCGACGTGGTGAACTACTGCACCGAAGCGCCGTTTATTCAGACCCTCTGCCCGACCCTGGTGCTTGGCCCAGGCTCTATTAACCAGGCCCATCAGCCGGATGAGTACCTGGAAACCCGCTTTATCAAGCCAACCCGCGAACTGATCGCTCAGGTTGTGCATCACTTCTGCTGGCATTAATGACTGTTCCCCTCTTTCGCGAGAGGGGAAAAATCTCATGATCTTCGTCACATTCTCATAAGCATCTCTTATCTGACGCAAAGCGAATTAAATTTCGTAAATTGCCCCTATTTATTCGTTTGCTGAACCGTTTTCGCAGCAATTGACGACGGGGGTTTTACGTGGCTTTATAAAGGGAGATGACAAAATAATGTCCGCGAGATGGCTTTACGGGCATAAACAAAAATGATGGGGTGACTGGGTTTTTATGAACGAACAATATTCCGCGTTGCGTAGTAATGTCAGTATGCTCGGCAAGGTGCTGGGAGATACCATCAAGGATGCGTTGGGCGAGAACATTCTCGATCGCGTTGAAACAATCCGTAAGCTGTCCAAATCTTCCCGCGCGGGTAACGAAGCCAATCGTCAGGAGCTGCTCACCACGCTGCAGAACCTCTCCAACGACGAACTGCTCCCTGTTGCCCGAGCCTTCAGCCAGTTCCTGAACCTGGCAAACACCGCCGAGCAGTACCACAGCATTTCGCCGAATGGCGAAGGGGCCAGCAACCCGGAAGTGATTGCCCGCACGCTCAGAAAACTCAAGGACCAACCCGATCTTAACGAAGCCACCATCAAAAAGGCCGTCGAGTCCCTGTCGCTGGAGCTGGTGCTCACCGCCCACCCGACCGAGATCACCCGTCGTACCCTGATCCACAAAATGGTGGAAGTGAATAACTGCCTGAAGCAGCTGGATAACAAAGAGATCGCTGATTACGAACGTAACCAGCTGATGCGCCGTCTGCGCCAGCTGATTGCCCAGTCCTGGCATACCGATGAAATTCGTAAGCACCGTCCAAGCCCGGTTGACGAAGCCAAATGGGGCTTTGCGGTGGTGGAAAACAGCCTGTGGGAAGGGGTGCCAAACTACCTGCGCGAGCTGAACGAGCAGCTGGAAGAGAACCTCGGCTACCGCCTGCCGGTGGATTTTGTGCCGGTACGCTTCACCTCCTGGATGGGCGGCGACCGCGACGGCAACCCGAATGTGACTGCCGACATCACCCGCCACGTACTGCTGCTGAGCCGCTGGAAAGCCACAGACCTGTTCCTGAAAGATATTCAGGTGCTCATCTCTGAGCTGTCGATGGTTGAAGCCACGCCGGAACTGCGCGAGCTGGCCGGCGAAGAGGGTGCCAGCGAGCCGTACCGTTATCTGATGAAAAAACTGCGCGGCCAGTTGCTGGCAACGCAGGCCTGGCTGGAAGCCCGCCTGAAAGGCCAGCGTCTGCCGAAGCCGGAAGGACTGCTGAGCCAAAACGAGCAGCTCTGGGATCCGCTGTATGCCTGCTATAAATCGCTGCAGGCCTGCGGTATGGGCATTATCGCCAACGGCGAACTGCTCGACACCCTGCGCCGCGTGAAGTGTTTTGGTGTGCCGCTGGTACGTATCGACGTGCGTCAGGAGAGCACCCGTCACACCGAAGCGCTGGGCGAGCTGACCCGCTACCTTGGCATTGGCGACTATGAAAGCTGGTCTGAAGCTGACAAACAGGCCTTCCTGATCCGCGAGCTGAACTCCAAACGTCCGCTGCTGCCGCGCAACTGGGAGCCAAGCAACGAAACCCGCGAAGTGCTCAACACCTGCAAAGCGATCGTTGATGCGCCGAAAGGATCGGTGGCCGCCTATGTGATCTCCATGGCGAAGACCCCATCCGACGTGCTGGGTGTTCATCTGCTACTGAAAGAAGCGGGCATCGACTATGCGCTGCCGGTGGCACCGCTGTTCGAAACCCTTGATGACCTGAACAACGCTAACGACGTGATGACCCAGTTGCTAAATATTGACTGGTATCGCGGCTTTATTCAGGGCAAACAGATGGTGATGATTGGCTATTCCGACTCCGCAAAAGACGCGGGCGTAATGGCAGCATCCTGGGCGCAGTATCAGGCGCAGGACGCACTGATCAAGACCTGCGAGAAAGCCGGTATTGAACTGACCCTGTTCCACGGTCGCGGCGGCTCTATCGGTCGTGGCGGTGCGCCAGCGCATGCGGCGCTGCTTTCCCAGCCGCCGGGCAGCCTGAAAGGCGGTCTGCGTGTGACCGAACAGGGCGAGATGATCCGCTTCAAGTACGGCCTGCCGGAAGTGACCATCAGCAGCCTGTCGCTCTACACCAGCGCCATTCTGGAAGCCAACCTGCTGCCGCCGCCGGAGCCGAAAGAAGCCTGGTGCCATATTATGGACGAGCTGTCAGATATCTCCTGCGATCTGTACCGCGGCTACGTGCGTGAAAACAAAGATTTCGTCCCTTACTTCCGCTCGGCTACACCGGAGCAGGAGCTGGGTAAACTGCCGCTCGGCTCCCGTCCGGCCAAGCGTCGCCCGACCGGTGGCGTAGAGTCCCTGCGTGCCATCCCATGGATCTTCGCGTGGACGCAAAACCGCCTGATGCTCCCGGCCTGGCTGGGTGCCGGTGCCGCGCTGCAAAAGGTGGTGGACGATGGCAAGCAGAGCGAACTGGAGACCATGTGCCGCGACTGGCCGTTCTTCTCCACCCGTCTGGGCATGCTGGAGATGGTCTTCTCCAAAGTCGACCTGTGGCTGGCGGAATACTACGACCAGCGCCTGGTGAAACCCGAGCTGTGGAAGCTGGGTAAAGAGCTGCGCGAGCTGCTGGAAGGCGACATCAAAGTGGTGCTGGCTATCGCCAACGATTCCCACCTGATGGCCGATCTGCCGTGGATTGCGGAGTCTATCCAGCTGCGTAACATCTACACCGACCCGCTGAACGTTCTGCAGGCAGAGCTGCTGTATCGTTCACGTAAAGCGGAAGAAGAGGGTCAGGAGCCAGATCCGCGCGTGGAACAAGCGCTGATGGTCACCATCGCAGGCGTTGCGGCGGGGATGCGTAACACCGGCTAAGCGTAAACCTGATGTAATCAGGCCACACTATGTGTGGCCTTTTTTTATGCTTACAGGTAAGGTTTTGGCTTTGTTGCAACGGGAGAAGGTAAATTATGCAGCCAGATATCAGTCACATACTGGCAGAATTAATTGGTAGCCCTGTGCGGCTGGGTCATGTTCATTTTGCCAGCTCACCTTCTCCGGCCCCTGCCCTTGCATTACAGGTTGATTTCCCACGCCTTGAAATTATCCTGGAGGGCGTCGTTGAGGAGAGCGCCGCACCGGCGTTACAGCAGTACGACATCCTGTATATACCCGCGGGCGGATGGAATTTCCCTCACTGGCAACAGCCTGCGACAACCTTGAGTATCCTCTTCGGCAAACAGCAGCTCGGTTTTAGCGTCCTGCAATGGGATGGCGTCATGCACCGCAATCTGGCTAAACAACATGTTGCCCGGCGCGGGCCGCGCATTGGTTCTTTTCTGCTGCAAACGCTGCACGAAATGCAGATGCAGCCGCAGGAGCAGCAGACCGCGCGCCTGGTCGTCGCCAGTCTGCTGAGTCATTGCAACGACCTGCTTGGCAGCCAGATCCAGACGGCATCGCGCAGCCAGGCGCTGTTCGACGCTATTCGCAGCCACATCGATGATAATTACGCTTCGCCGCTTACCCGGGAATCCGTAGCCCAGGCGTTTTATATCTCACCCAACTACCTGTCGCATCTTTTTCAAAAAACCGGTGCGGTGGGCTTTAATGAATACCTGACGCATATCCGTCTTGAACACGCGCGTCAGTTACTTAAGGGCTATGATCTGAAAGTGAAAGAGGTGGCGCACGCCTGCGGATTTGTCGACAGCAACTATTTTTGTCGGCTGTTTCGTAAGAACACGGAACGTTCCCCGTCAGAGTATCGTCGCCAGTATCATAGCCAGTTGACCGGTAAGGCCGTTAAGTCAGATTAACCTGCGTGTGCTGAGGGGCGGTTAACAACTTCCGCACGGCGCTCATTACCTTGTGCGGCTCGCGCAGAAAGGCGTTGATACCACATTTCACATAACGGCAATATTCAAAGCGTTCGCTACCCGCCAGTTCAATATCGGTGATTAACAGTGCCAGATCGGCACGATGGATATCCTCTTCTGTCAGCTCGTTTTCAATCCCTAACGCCCCCTGGGTTTCGATACGGACAGCCCAGTTCTCTTGCTGACAAAGTTTTTCCAGACGCTCGGCTGCCATGTAGGTGTGCGCCACGCCGCTCACGCAGGCTGTTACCGCCACCAGTTGTCTTCCCGTCATGACTGACATTGTTAACCTCCCACGGTTACCTGAAAACCTGCACGTTCTGCCAGCAGGCGTATGGCGGCAATCTCATTCGCATCCGGCGCGGCCACATCACGCATTAACCATGTTTGCCCTAGCAGACGGTATTTTGGTTCGCCATATTGATGAAAAGGCAGTAAATGCAGCTGCCGTATCCCTGAGGGTATCAGAAATTCCAGCACGCGCGTGATGTTGGTCCTGTGCAGTGTGTAGCCCGGAATAAGCGGAACCCGGGGGATGACATTGACCCCTTCTGCCGCCAGGCTGCGCAAGTTCTGTAACACACGGGGCAAATTCATATTCACGATAGCCCGCGCCTGCTCTGGTTCCATGATCTTCAGGTCGAACAGCACTTCATCGCACTGCTGCGCCAGCGGCAGCAAACGCGACAACGGCGCATCACCCGCCGTCTCGATTGCGGTATGCACGCCATAACGGCGCAAACGTTGCAAAAATTGTGTGGCGAAAGGCGCCTGCATCAGTACTTCTCCGCCTGACAGCGTGACACCACCGCCGGAAGCGCGAAAGAAAACATCGTCTTTCATCACCTCCTGTTCCAGCTCGTCGAGCGTCACATCCCGGCCGATCCGCTCAAACGCCCCCGAAGGGCACTCATCGGCATCGCGTAAACAGGGCGCGCAGTGCAGGCATTTACTCTCCCGGCGTACGGTTTCGATTTTTGGCGACATCGATTCAGGGTTGGCGCACCACGGACAGGTATGCGGGCACCCTTTAAAGAAGACCACGGTACGTATGCCGCGCCCGTCATTCAGGGAGTAACGCTGGATATTGAAGATGCGCGCCACAGGCGCGCGTGTCTCAATGACCTCACAGCTGATGCGCGGTGCGGCGGATAATGTCATCCTGGATCTCCTTCGACAACTCGACAAAGAAGGCGCTGTATCCGGCAACCCTGACCACCAACCCGGCAAAATCCTGTGGGCGCAACTGGGCTTCACGCAGCGTATCTCCATTCACCACGTTGAACTGAACGTGCTGTAGTTTGAGCTGGGTAAACGCGCGCAGGAAATCGGCCAGCTTTTGCAGCCCGGCATCGCCCTCAAGCGTCGCCGGAGTAAATTTCACGTTGAGCAAAGTGCCATTGGAGAGCAGATAATTATCCAGCTTACTGACGGATTTCAGCACCGCCGTAGGCCCCTGCATATCCTGACCGAGCATCGGTGAGAGACCGCCATCCGCGAGCTGCTCCCCTGCCAGCCGACCATCTGGCGTAGCTCCCACTACGGCACCTAGCGGGACGTGCGCCGACACCGTATAAGAGCCCGGCGTGAATTGCCCACCTCTTGGATTGCGATATTTTTCGACCTCTTTGCAATAATGGCGTAGCAGTTCCGCACTAATATTGTCAACTTCGTCGATATCATTGCCATATTTATCGAAGCGGTTGATCAGACGCGCCCGGATTTTTTCTCCTTCCGGAGTGGCAAAATTGGCTTTCAATAGTGCCAGTAGCTCATCAAAACTTAAGCGCTGCTGCTCAAACACCATCCCTTTTAATGCATGTAGCGAGTCGCTCAGGTTGGCGATCCCAATGCCCTGCACACCGGAGAAGTTATAGCGGGCGCCGCCGTCGGTGATCTCTTTTCCGTTGTCCAGGCAATCGCTGATAAAGGAGGAGAGCAGCGGCACTGGCGCCCAGTCCCGATGCCCGATATCGCAGATATTGCTCCCTTCAACCATCAGGGCAATGTAATGGTTTATTTTGTGGCGAATATCGTCGAGCAATTCTTCATAGGTCAACCCGGCATTACCTTCGTTCTCCTGCATGGCGATTTCCATGACTTTCAGCAGGTTAAACATGGCGATATCGTGTAAACCGTAAGTTTTGCCCGGTATAGAAAGCTCAACGCAGCCAACAACGGCGTAATCCCTGGCATCTTCCAGCGACACGCCACGATTAAGGAATGCGGGCACCACCACTTCATCGTTAAAAATCTGTGGGATGCCGGTACCGAGGCGGATAGTCTCTGCCGTTTTCAGCAGGAAGGGCCTGTCGATCAGCTCGTTGACGCGTACGCCAAGATTGGGTTGCGGTAGCTGAACGCTCTGGTAGGCGTCCAGACAGAGAAATGACAATACGTTCACCGCGCTGCGGCCATTTTCGGTCAGGCCGCCTAACAGCGCGGTATAACCGGTCGGAAACCCGGCGAAATAGCGGGCGCTACTGGTGGAGCGTAGCAGCACCACGTCATTACATTTTACCCAGAGCGATTCCAGCAGCTCTTTGAGGAACGCGGCGTCTTCGCCCTGGGTGAGCGAAGCCTGGTAGAACGGCAGCATATATTGGTCGAAGCGACCAATGGAGAGCGAACTGGCGTTCGATTCATACTGCAAAATAATGTTCATATACCAGAACAGCTGACACGCCTGCCAGAAGGTCTGCGGCTTATGCTGCGCGTTATGCCGCGAGATCTCAGCGATGGTCAGTAGCTCCTGACGACGCGCGGCATCCGGGCAGTTTGCCGCCATCTGATCCGCCAGCAACGCATAACGCAAAATGTGGCGTTGGGAGGCTTCAAGCAGCAACAAGACGGCCTGGTAGAAGATGTTTTGTGGATCTTGCGCGCAGTGCGCGCGCATCTGGGCCACTAAGGCGCCCAAACCGTTATTCAACAAGCGCGGATAGTCGATGATAATGTGGCCCTGGCCTTTATCCGTCTGGTTAATACTGAATATTTGGGTGCCAACGGCGGCTTTTACCTCATCCGTCATCTGGCTGTTGATGAAGTCTTTCATCGAACGTTTTTCCCAGTAGGGATAAAGTTGTTCGCGATAGGTTTGCTTATCCTGCTCGCTGATTTCAAAACGGTCCTGAGGGCGGGTGGGGAATTGATCCAGCTCTTTCAGCAGCCAGTAGGGATCCATTTCCGGAGACATAATCCCGGCGCGCGGTTTCACCGTGCGGTTACCGGCAATCAACTCCTCATCACGAATCGCAATTTCTACGTGGTCAAGAATATACGCCGTCGCTTTCGCCCGGCGTATCATTACCGGTTCACCTTCCGTTTGTTGATGACTGGCGGTGTAAAGCACTGCGCGTTCGAGCGAAATCTCTCGTGGGTGAGCAAATAGCGCGTCTTTCAGGCGTTGGATACGGTTCGTCATGAGGACACTCCGGTAGAGGAAAACACTCCCGCCCCTCAGGGCGGGTGGAGATCAGGCAGTTTGCGCCAGATGCGCATCAATTTTGTTCATGATCGCTTCGGCGCGTTTTACCGCGTCGCTGATGTTGACGCGCACGATGGTTTTTCCAGTGAAGCGCTCTTCAAATTTGATGCCGATGTCTTTGGTCAGAATGACCATATCCGCCGCGGCGATCTCTTCGGCTGTAAGCTCATTCTCCAGACCAATCGAGCCCTGCGTTTCGACTTTGACTTCCCAGCCTTTCGCTTTCGCCGCGCTTTCAAGCGCTTCCGCAGCCATGTAGGTATGCGCTACGCCAGATGGACATGCGGTTACTGCAACAATTCGGGTCATGCTCTCTTCCTCACTCAGTTAATTTCAAAATCCAGATCCAGGTCGTCATCTTTTTGCGCAACCTGAGTCGTGTTCTTACGCGCCAGACTCTTCAGCACATTGACGCTCACTGCCGTTACCACCGCACCGACCACAATCGCAGCGATATAGCCCAGCTTGCCTTCCACGACGGGCAGCACAATCAGGCCGCCCCATCCGGCGTAACACTGCGCTCCAAGCATTGCCGCGGTCACGGCGCCACAGACGGAGCCCAGCATGATCGAGGGGATAACCCGCAGGGGATCGGCGGCGGCAAAAGGAATCGCCCCTTCGGTGACGCCAACACAGCCCATCACCAGAGCCGCTTTCCCGGCTTCACGCTCTTCGCCGCTGAAATTTTTACGGTTAATCAGCGTTGCCAGGCCCAGCCCCAGCGGCGGCACACAGATGCCAACCGCGGCAATCGCCACGACGGTATAAACCCCCTGAGCCACACAAATCAGCATGAAGGCATAGGCAACTTTGTTGATGGGCCCACCCATATCGAAGGCCAGCATCAGCCCCATGATCACGGCCAGTACGACGATGCTTCCCTGCTGCATATCTTGCAGCCACTGGGTTAAGCCAGTTGTGAGCGCGCCAACAGGTTCACCCAACCCCCACATCATGATGCCTGCAGTAATAAAGGTGCCGATGATGGGGATGATGAAGATGGGCATGACGGAGCGCAGAACTTTCGCTACGGGCAGCTTTTTCAGGTAATAGACGACGATACCGCCCAGTACCCCGGCAATAATCGCCCCGAAGAACCCGGCGCCGAAGCTGTTGCCAACCCAGGCCGCAATGGCGCAGGGCGCCAACGCCGCGCGCTCAGCAATGGAATAACCGATGTAGGCGGCCAGGAATGGCACCATCAGCGTGAGTCCGGCAACACCAATATCAAACAGTTTTTTCAGATTGGGATCGGTCGCGGCATCCGGCACCGCGCCCTTGCCGTAGAGCATTACGGATGTCGCCAGCAAGATACCGCCCGCCACGACAAAGGGGATCATATGCGATACCCCTGTCATCAGATGCTGTCGCGTGTTTTTAAGAATCTGCACCAGTTCTTTCATAGGTCGCTCCCGGGCTATGTTTGGCCCAAATCCATAACGATGTTGTGGCAAACAATAGGCAATCCGGCGGGGTACAGACAGTGGATAAAAACGCCATTTACTGGATTTTTGTAATATAGAAAGAAAAATGCGATCCGCCTCTTAATTTCTTCTCCTTCTGACTCGCGCCCGATAAAAGGCGTGTTGTGAACAAAGTCTCACTTCCAGCGAGACATTACATTTGTCCAGTTTTTGGCAGAAATGTCACATAGCGCGCATCCTCGCCACACTCGTATGCTGATTGCCATGTATGACTCGTGATTTCAGGAGTGGTTATGGCTCTGGTGGTGGAATTTACCTGTGATTTGCCTAATGGCGTTCATGCGCGGCCGGCAAGTCATGTTGAAACGCTGTGTAATTCATTTACGTCACAGATTGTGTGGCACAACCTGCGTAGCGGCCGGAAAGGCAGTGCGAAAAGCGCGCTGGCGCTGATTGGCACCGACACGCTGGCAGGGGATGCTTGCCGTCTGCTTATTACTGGCGCGGATGAACAGGATGCGCATCAGCAACTTGAAAGGTGGTTTAAAGAAGAGTTTCCTCACTGCGATGCTCCGCTGGCTGCAGCCATCAATACCGAACTTTCCCCTCTCCCTGAATCCTTAACACGCCTTAATCCCACGTTGTTTCGCGCGCTGGCGGTTTGCAGCGGTAGCGCCCAGGGGGTCTTAACGCTCCTGACCTCCCTTGATCTCAATGCGTTAACCGATTTACCCACTGCCGGAACCCAGGAAGAGGAACAGTCGGCGCTGGATAATGGCCTGAAGCTGCTGGTTAAAAACATTGAGCTGCGCATGCTGGATAACGACAGTACGGCCAGCGCCATTCTGGAGGCGCATCGCTCGCTGGCCACGGACGCCTCGCTGCGCCAGCAGCTTCTGGCAGGCATTAATGAAGGGTTAAGCTGCGCGCAGGCCGTGGTTAAGACCGCCAGCCATTTTTGCGCAGAGTTTGCCCGCTCCAGCAGCAGTTATCTTCAGGAGCGCGTGCTGGATGTACGCGATGTTTGCTATCAGCTGTTGCAGCACATCTACGGCGAGCAGCGCTTCCCGGTGCCGGGCCAGCTGACGCAACCGAGTATTTGCCTGGCTGACGATCTTACTCCCGGCCAGTTTCTCGAGCTTGATAAAACGCTGCTGAAAGGGTTGCTGTTAAAAAGCGGCGGCACCACGTCGCACACCGTTATTCTTGCACGTTCCTTTAATATTCCGACGCTGGTGGGGGTTGATAGCGAAAGCCTGCTCCAGTGGCGCAACCAGCCGGTATTTATTGACGGCAATGCCGGCGCGGTGGTGGTGAACGCCAGCGAAGCTGTGGCGCGTTATTACCAGCAGGAAGCGTATGTTCAGCAAGCCCTGCGTCAGCAGCAGAGCGTCTGGCTGAACCAGGAGGCGCGAAGCGCGGATGGCCTGCGTATTGAGGTGGCTGCCAACATCGCGCATGCGCTGGAAGCCCAGACAGCCTTTGGCAACGGCGCAGAAGCGGTCGGTCTTTTCCGCACTGAAATGCTCTATATGGACCGCGCCAGCGCGCCGTGTGAAAACGAGCTTTACAACATTTTTTGCCAGTCGCTGGAGAGCGCAGGTGGGCGCAGCATCATCGTGCGCACGATGGATATCGGTGGTGATAAACCAGTGGAGTACCTGAACATCCCGGCGGAGAACAACCCATTCCTGGGCTATCGCGCGGTACGTATTTACGAAGAGTACGCCGCGCTCTTCACGACTCAACTGCGGGCGATCCTCCGCGCATCAGCCCACGGCAGGCTGAAGATCATGATCCCGATGATCTCCTCAATGGAAGAGATCCTGTGGGTCAAAGAGAAGCTCGCTGAAGCAAAACAGCAGCTGCGCAGCGAACAGATCCCCTTTGATGAAAAAATCCCGCTCGGCATCATGCTGGAGGTGCCGTCCGTGATGTTCATCATCGATCAGTGCTGCGAAGAGATTGATTTCTTTAGTATCGGCAGCAACGACCTGACGCAATATCTGCTGGCGGTGGACCGCGATAACGCCAAAGTCACCCGTCACTACAACAGCCTGAACCCGGCGTTTCTGCGCGCACTGGATTATGCCGTGCAGGCAGTCCACCGCCAGGGAAAATGGATTGGCCTGTGCGGCGAGTTGGGCGCCAAAGGCTCAGTCTTGCCGCTGCTGGTCGGCCTGGGGCTGGATGAAATCAGCATGGGTTCACCCGCGATCCCGACAACCAAAGCGCGTCTCGCTCAGCTGGACAGCCGCGCCTGCCGTCAGTTGCTTAATCAGGCAATGAATTGCCGCACCTCGCTGGAAGTTGAACATCTGCTGGCGCAGTTCCGTATGAATCAACAGGACACGCCGCTGGTGACCCCGGTCTGCATTTCGCTGGATAACGACTGGCGCAGTAAAGAAGAGGTGCTGAAAGGCATGACGGATAATCTGCTCCTCGCCGGGCGCTGCCGCTATCCGCGCAAGCTGGAGGCCGATCTCTGGGCGCGTGAAGCCGTGTTCTCTACGGGCCTCGGCTTTAGCTTCGCCATCCCTCACAGCAAATCTGAACATATTGAACAGTCGACCATTAGCGTCGCCCGATTAAAAACCCCGGTGCCATGGGGCGAGGAGGAGGCCCAGTTCATTATTATGCTCACGCTCAATAAACATGCCGCTGGTGACCAGCACATGCGCATCTTCTCGCGCCTGGCGCGCCGGATTATGCATGCCGATTTCCGCAACGCGCTGGTCAATGCCAGCTCCGAAGAGGCTATTGCCACCCTGCTGCAACATGAATTAGAACTGTAAAACGAGGAAGAGTCATGGAACTGTATCTGGATACCGCCAACGTGGCGGACGTTGAACGCCTCGCCCGCATCTTCCCCATTGCTGGCGTCACCACCAATCCGAGCATTATTGCCGCCAGCGGTGAGCCGCTCTGGGAAGTCCTGCCGCGCCTGCAGAACGTCATCGGCCCGCAGGGCATCCTGTTTGCCCAGACAATGAGCCGCGACGCCGAAGGTATGGTTGCCGAAGCCAGACGCCTGCGTAAAGCGATCCCTACTATCGTGGTCAAAATTCCGGTTACCGCTGAAGGGCTGGTTGCAATTAAAGCCCTTAAAAAAGAGGGTATTACTACGCTCGGCACCGCAGTTTACAGCGCCTCACAAGGTTTGCTGGCGGCGTTAGCCGGGGCGAAATACATCGCGCCCTACGTCAATCGCGTGGATGCCCAGGGAGGCGACGGGATCCGCACGGTACAGGAGCTGCAAAGCCTGCTGGAAATGCATGCACCAGAGAGCAGCGTGCTGGCCGCCAGCTTCAAAACGCCACGTCAGGCGCTGGACTGCCTGCTCGCCGGTTGTGAAGCGATCACCCTGCCGACTGATGTAGCGCAACAAATGCTCAATACGCCAGCGGTAGAGTCAGCCATAGACAAGTTTGAGCAGGACTGGAAAAACGCGTTTGGTAGCCTCAACCTGTAAAGGAGACATAGGATGGATCGTATTATTCAATCACCTGGCAAATACATTCAGGGTGCAGATGTGCTCTCACGCCTCGGCGACTACCTGAAACCGCTGGCGGCGCGCTGGCTGGTGGTGGGCGATAAATTTGTGCTGGGCTTTGCGGAAGAGACGCTGCGCCAGAGCTTTAAACAGGCGGAACTGTACGTAGAAATCGCGCCATTTGGCGGCGAATGTTCACAGAACGAGATCGACCGGCTGCGCAAGCTGGCGAAAAGTGCAGATTGCCAGGCAATCCTCGGCATCGGCGGCGGTAAAACACTGGATACCGCTAAAGCACTGGCGCATTTCATGGATGTCCCGGTCGCCATCGCCCCGACCATTGCCTCTACCGATGCACCCTGCAGCGCGCTTTCTGTTATCTACACCGACAGCGGGGAGTTTGATCGCTACCTGATGCTGCCGCATAACCCGAACATCGTGATTGTGGATACCAAAGTGGTGGCAGGGGCGCCTGCACGTCTGCTGGCAGCCGGCATCGGCGACGCGCTGGCAACCTGGTTTGAAGCCCGGGCCTGCTCACGCAGCGGCGCTACCACCATGGCGGGAGGCAAATGCACCCAGGCCGCGCTGGCGCTGGCCGAACTGTGCTACAACACCCTGATTGAAGAGGGTGAAAAAGCGATGCTGGCGGCAGAGCAGCATGTGGTGACTCCTGCCCTTGAGCGGGTCATTGAAGCCAACACCTATCTGAGCGGCGTCGGTTTTGAAAGCGGTGGCCTGGCAGCGGCCCACGCCATTCATAACGGCCTGACCGCCATTCCGGACGCCCATCATTACTATCACGGCGAGAAAGTGGCGTTTGGCACGCTGACCCAGCTGGTGCTGGAGAATGCCCCGGTTGAAGAGATTGAAACCGTCGCGGCACTCTGCCACAGCGTAGGGTTGCCCATCACGCTGGCGCAGCTGGATATTACCGAAGATATCCCCGCCAAAATGCGCCTGGTGGCGACAGCAGCCTGTGCGAAAGATGAAACCATCCATAACATGCCGGGCGGGACAACGGCGGATCAGGTGTATGCCGCCTTGCTGGTGGCCGACCAGTACGGTCAGCGTTTTATGCAAGAGTGGGAGTAGCCCTTATTGCCGGGTGGCGGCTGCGCCTTACCCGGCCTACAAAACCCGTAGGCCCGTGCAAGCGTAGCGCCGCCGGGAAAAAAAATCCCCGCCGAAGCGGGGATTTTCTGTTTACAGCAGATCGAACCGGTCGAGGTTCATCACTTTCACCCATGCCGCGACAAAGTCGTTCACGAACTTCTCGTGGGCATCGCTGCTGGCGTAAACCTCCGCCAGGGCACGCAGCACGGAGTTAGAACCGAACACCAGATCGGCACGGCTCGCCAGATATTTGACTTCCCCGCTCACACGATCGCGCCCTTCGAACAGCTCGCTGGATTCATCGGTGGCTTTCCACTGTGTGCCCATATCCAGCAGATTGACGAAGAAGTCAGTGCTGAGTACGCCCACACGGTCGGTAAAGACGCCGCTCTTACCGCCATCAAAGTTAGCGCCCAACACGCGCAGCCCACCCAGCAACACCGTCATCTCTGGCGCGGTCAGCGTCAACTGCTGCGCTTTATCAATCAGCAACGATTCGGTGGTGGAAACGTCAATCGCCGCCCGGTAGTTACGGAAACCATCGGCAACCGGCTGCAGCAGCGTAAACATGCCGATATCGGTCTGATCCTGACGCGCGTCGACACGGCCTGGCGTAAACGGTACGGTAACGTTGAAGCCCGCCGCTTTCGCCGCCTGCTCAACGCCCACCACACCGGCCAGCACGATGATGTCCGCCAGCGATGCTTTATGCGCCGATTTATAGATCCCTTCCAGCACCGGCAGTACGCGCGCGGCGACGGCGTTGACATCCCAGCTACGCTGCGGTGCCAGCGCCAGACGTGCGCCGTTGGCCCCGCCACGCTTATCGCCACCGCGGAAGGTGGAAGCCGACGCCCATGCCACCGACACCAGCTCGCTCACCGACAGGCCAGAAGCCGCAATGTCCGCCTTCAGGCTTTCGATATCTTCAGCAGTCGGGTGGAAGAACGGCTGCGGCAGCGGATCCTGCCAAATCAGCTCTTCTTTTGGCACTTCCGGCCCGATATAACGGGAAATCGGCCCCATATCACGGTGGGTCAGTTTGAACCATGCGCGGGCGAAGGCTTCGTTAAAGGCCTGTGGATCGTTGAGGAAACGACGGGAAATTTTGTCGAATTCCGGATCGAAACGCAGCGTCAGGTCGGTCACCAGCATGGTCGGTTTACGTTTTTTCGACGGGTCGAAGGGATCCGGCATAATTTCCGGCGCATTTGACGCTTCGAACTGGATAGCACCAGCCGGACTGCGGGTTTGCACCCAGTCGTATTTGTAGAGATTTTCGAAGAAGTAGTTGCTCCACTGGGTCGGCGTCTGGGACCAGATCACCTCCAGGCCGGAGGTAATGGCGTCCGCCCCGATACCGGTACCGTGGGTGCTGGCCCAGCCCAGGCCCTGAGCCTCAAGCGGGCCGCCTTCCGGATCGACACCCACATGGCTGGCTTCCCCTGCCCCGTGGGTTTTACCCAGCGTATGGCCGCCTGCGATCAGCGCGACGGTCTCTTCATCGTTCATCCCCATGTTGCCAAAGGTGGCGCGGATAGCCGCTGCCGCCGACAGCGGTTCACCGCTGGCGTTGGGCCCTTCAGGGTTAACGTAAATAAGCCCCATCTCGGTGGCGCCAATGGCGCTTTTCGCCAGGCTTTCCGGATGGCGATGCTCCAGCCAGGCTTTCTCATCGCCCCAGTTAACGTCCAGATCTGGTTCCCAGACATCTTCGCGTCCGGCACCAAAGCCGAAGGTTCTGAAGCCGGAGTTCTCCAGCGCCACGTTGCCCGCAAGAATAAACAGATCGGCCCAGGAGATTTTCTGGCCATATTTTTGTTTGATCGGCCACAGCAGACGACGCGCCTTATCGAGGCTGACGTTGTCCGGCCAGGAGTTAAGCGGAGAGAAACGCTGTTGACCGCGGCCTGCGCCGCCGCGCCCGTCGACAGAGCGATAGGTGCCCGCACCGTGCCACGCCATGCGAATGAACAGACCGGCATAGCTTCCCCAGTCTGCAGGCCACCACGGTTGGGAATCGGTCAGGAGCGCTTTCAGATCGCCTTTCAGAGCGGAGTAATCCAGCTTGCTGAATTCTTTGCGGTAATTGAAATCTTTGCCTAGCGGGTTGGAACGTTCGGAATGCTGGTTGAGAAGATCAATACGAAGTTGTTTAGGCCACCAGTCCCGGCTGTTGGTGCCGGCACCTGCACTCTTGTCATAACTGCCCTGATGGAAAGGGCACTTACCTGAATTCTGGTTCTCGTCGGACGTACTCATCGCTCTGCTCCCTCTATGGTTTTATCGTTAGGATATACACCACCGGGAACAAGAGATAATTGAAACAATCCACAGATTTGATAGTTAATACCGTTGTTATCCGGCTGAAATAAAAAAGCCCTCATCTTACTGAGGGCCTGGTCTTTACAGACCCGGGCGAACCCCTAACGTATGGCAGATCGCGTAGCTCATTTCGGCGCGGTTGAGGGTATAGAAATGGAAATCCTTCACCCCTTCGCGGCTTAAAATCTTCACCATATCCATGGCGATACTGGCACCCACCAGCTTGCGGGTTTCGGCGTCATCGTCCAGGCCTTCATACATCTTCGCCATCCAGTGCGGGATGCGCACGTTGGTCATGTCGGCAAATTTCTTGGCCTGCTTAAAGTTAGAAACCGGCAGGATGCCAGGGATAATTTCCACGTCGATGCCGGCAGAGACGCAGCGGTCACGGAAACGCAGATAGCTTTCAACATCAAAGAAAAACTGGGTGATGGCGCGATTGGCACCCGCATCCACTTTGCGTTTCAGGTTGAGCAGGTCCGCCTGGGCGCTTTTCGCCTCCGGGTGCACTTCCGGGTAAGCCGCCACGGAGATGTCGAAATCGCCCACCTCTTTCAGCAGCGCTACCAGATCGGTCGCGTACATATCCGGCTTACCGCTGCCCGGCGGCAGGTCGCCACGCAGGGCCACGATGTGGCGGATACCGTTATTCCAGTAATCCTGGGCGATGGTGCGCAGCTCGTCGCGGGTGGCATCGATACAGGTCAGATGCGGGGCAGCCTCCAGACCGGTACGATCCTTAATGCCCTTGATGATACTGTGCGTGCGGTCGCGCTCGCCGGAGTTGGCGCCGTAGGTCACGGAGACAAATTTGGGTTTCAGGCTGCTCAGGCGATCGATAGAGGCCCACAGGGTCTGCTCCATTTCACTGGTGCGCGGCGGGAAAAATTCAAAAGAGACGTTAATCTGGCCGTTTACTTCAGCCAGGCTCTGATTCAGGGCTTCCCGCTGGTTGGCGTGAAAAAAGCTCATACCTTACCTCATCAATCGCGTGTCGTTGTTTGTTATGCTTCGAACTTCTATACGTTTAGACGTCCAGATGTAAAAATGACGGAAAAGCGGACTGGCGTCAACTGAAAATATCACCATTGACGGTGAGGAATGCTCAGGGAAGTTGAAAAAAGTTCAGGATGGGAAAAAAGAAGGCCCGGTAAGCGTTGCGCCACCGGGCATAGGGCTTTACAGCAGCTGCGCCAGACGGTTGATATCGGACTGGATCGCCCCGGCGGTCACGTCGCGGCCCGCACCTGGACCACGGATCACCAGCGGGTTATCGCGATACCAGCGGCTTTCAATGGCGAAGACATTATCGCACGGCAGCAGCGCCGCCAGCGGATGTTCCGGGCGGACAGCCTCAACCCCAACGCGCGCCTTGCCGTTGGCATCAAAACGCGCCACGTAGCGCAGCACCAGACCCATTTCGCGCGCCGCTTCCAGCCGCTGTAGCATCTGCTCGTTCAACGCTTCACCGTTCTCGAAGAAGTGATCCACAGACCCCTCTTCGCAGCCCGCCGGCACCAGCGACTCCACGCGAACCTGACCCGGCTCGATGTCGTAGCCCGCTTCACGCGCCAGGATTACCAGCTTACGCATCACGTCTTTCCCTGAGAGGTCAACGCGGGGGTCAGGCTCGGTCAGCCCCTGCTGCCACGCCTGATCCACCAGGTCGGTGAACGGCACGGTGCCATCAAACTGCAGGAACAGCCAGGAGAGCGTCCCGGAGAAGATACCGCTGATCGCCAGAATGCTGTCGCCGCTATCGATCAGATCGCGCACGGTGTGATTCACCGGCAGACCGGCACCAACGGTGGCATTGTAGAGCCAGTGACGGCCCGTTTTTTCAAAGGCGTCATGGATTTGACGATAGTTACGGGTATTGCTGGCGCCCGCCAGCTTGTTAGCGCTGATGACGTGGAAGCCGTGGCTGGCGAAATCAAGATATTGATCGGCCAGCTGCTCGCTGGCGGTGACATCCAGCACCACCAGATCATCATAGGGGTGGGCGCGCATCCACAGGAAGAGCGACTCTTCATCCTGTTCGATGGCTTCATCGTTGAAGAAGGCCAGCGCACGGCTGGCGTCCAGCCCTTCATAACTGAGCAGGCTGCGGCGGCTGTCCACCACGCCCGCCAGTATAAATTCAAAACCGGTACGCGCTGACAGCGTGGTTTGCTCGCGGGCAAACAGCTCCAGCCAGCGGGAACCGATATTCCCTTTCCCAAACAGCATCAAACCGATGCGTTTTTCGGCGCGGAACAGCGACTGGTGCAGGCCCTGGATCAGACTCTCCGTTGGCCCGGTGCGCATGACCGCCACCAGGCTGATGCCCTCCTCGGACTGCCAGGTAAATTCAACCGGCTGCCCCTTCAGCTGCTGCCAGAAACGGTGGCAGTGCAGTGGGTTACGGGTGACGCCCGCGCCCACCATCGCAATCAGCGCCAGCCCCTGACGCAGGCGAAGCTCGCCCGGCAGGCCCGCTTCATCCAGAATCTTCAGCGCGCTGTCGGCCACTTCGGCGGTGTAGCAGAACTGCAGCAGGTGACGATCGGTATGCACACCCACGGCCAGCGGGCGCACCTGGGCACGCTTGAGGATCAGGTCGATCTCTTTATGCGCCAGTTTGAAATCGTGGCCGGCGGGAACGAGGAACTCAATCAGGCAGATATCGTCATGGCTGGTGACAATACGCGCCCCCGTGCCGGAAGCCAGCACGCGCTCAATGCGGGTGGAACCCTGATCCGGCGTATAGCTACAGCGCAGCTGCAGATCGATATCGCTGCCGGAAACCGGCTGCAGGGTACGGGCGTGGAGAACCGGGGCCGCCAGACGGGCCAGCTCGCTGGCTTCATCGAGACGCAGCAGCGGCAGCAGGCAGGCATCTTTAACCTTACGCGGATCGGCGCTATAGACGCCCGCCACGTCGCTCCAGATCGTGACGCGCGACACGCCCGCCAGCGCACCAATCTGCGTTGCGGAGTAGTCGGAGCCGTTACGCCCCAGCAGCACGGTTTCACCCGCATTGCTGCGGCTGATAAAGCCGGTCACGACAATACGTTTATTCGGATGCTGCACCAGCAGCTGCTGGAGCAGCGGATAAGAGAGGCCTTCATCAACCTGTGGCTGAGCGCCACGTTCGGCACGCAGGAAGTCCCGCGCGTCCAGCCATGCGGCCTCCAGCCCCTGCTGTTGCAGAACCGCCGCCATCAGACGGGCAGACCACACTTCACCGTGGCCCACCACCTCGGCGTAAACGGCATCGGTCACGCCGCTGTCGAGTAACGCGGCCAGCCGCTCCAGATCCTGGATAAAGTGGCTGATCAGGCCATCGGCCACGTCGGCAGGCAGTAACCCGGCGATCAATTCACTCTGATAACGGCGTAACGCTTGTTGAACCTGATGCGCAGAGAGACGATCGGTCTGGCTTAACTTCAGCCAGCTAATCAACTGGTTGGTGGTGCTGCCCGCCGCAGAGACAACCATCATGTCCCCCGGCATCGAATACTCTGCCATGATCCCCGCGACCCGCAGGTAACATTTCACATCAGCAAGACTACTACCACCAAACTTGTGCAGCTGGCGACCCTTCGCCCCTGCCTGCGCTATCACACTCATGATTACCCCTTGGCTGCGATCCGGAAGCCATTTTCCAGATCGGCAATTAAATCTTCACAATCTTCAATACCGGTTGAGATACGCAACAGCGTCTCGGAGATCCCGGCGGCGGCACGCGCTTCTGGCGCCATGCCCGCGTGCGTCATGGTGGCGGCGTGGGAGATCAAACTTTCAACCCCACCTAAAGATTCCGCCAGCGTAAACAGTGACAGCCCGCTCAGGAAGCGACGTAGCGTCTGCTCATCGCCATCCAGCTCAAAACTTAACATCGCGCCAAAACCCTTTTGTTGACGCGCAGCAATCTCGTGTCCCTGATTCTCCGGCAGCGACGGGTGATAGAGCTTTTTCACCAGCGGCTGGGTCTTCAAGAAATCGACAATCGCCTGGGCATTACGCTGCGCCACATCCATACGCGGCGACAGGGTGCGCAGACCACGCAGCAGCAGATAGCTGTCGAACGCGCTACCGGTGACGCCGATGTTATTCGCCCACCATGCCAGTTCAGTGACAACCTCCGGCTCTTTCGCAATCACCACCCCGGCAACCACGTCCGAGTGGCCGTTCAAATATTTGGTGCATGAATGCAATACCAGGTCTGCTCCCAGTGCCAGCGGGTTCTGTAGCGCCGGACTGAGGAACGTATTATCCACTACACTTATCGCTCCCGCATCCCTTGCAAGCTGACAAATTTTTGCAATGTCCACGACGCGCAGCAATGGATTGCTCGGACTTTCGATTAATACCAGCTTCGGTTTTTCTGCCAGCGCCTGTTTCAGCGCCTGCTCATCACCCTGATCGACAAACAGCACGCGATAGCAGCCACGCTTCGCCAGGCTGTCAAACAGGCGGTAGCTGCCGCCGTAACAGTCGTGCGGGGCCACCAGCAGATCGCCAGGTTTCAGGAACACCGTGGTCACCAGGTGAATAGCCGACATGCCGGTATTGGTCATCACCGCACCTGCGCCACCTTCCAGCTCCGCCAGCGCGCGCTGGGTGACATCACGCGTAGGGTTACCACGGCGCGAGTAGTCATGGGCGCGTGGTTCATTAAATCCGGTGAAGTTATAGGTACTGGAGAGGTGAATCGGCGGGACAACGCAGCCGTACTGTTCGTCATCATTCAATCCGCTACGCACTGCGATGGTGGCCTGTTTACGCGTCATGGTGAAGGCTTCCTGGCTTAATGGATGAAAAGTCAGGCACCAGAGTAAACATTGATTATATGGACGTCAATACATCTGGACATCTAAACTTCTTTGCGTATAGATTGAGCAATGCGCAAATAGCCGTTAAAATTATATGCTTTAGCGCATACCGCAGAGGCAATATCCGTGTCACAACGGCATCTCTACGGTAAACTACGCGCGATTATGGCTCGAACCCCGGCGTATCGCTGCGGTGTCAGCCTCATATTAATGACAGAGAGGATTAAAGGTATCTCATGGCTGAATGGAGCGGCGAATATATCAGCCCATACGCTGAGCACGGTAAGAAGAGTGAACAAGTAAAAAAAATTACGGTTTCCATTCCTCTGAAGGTGTTAAAGATCCTCACCGATGAACGCACGCGTCGTCAGGTGAATAACCTGCGTCACGCTACCAACAGCGAACTGCTGTGCGAAGCGTTCTTGCACGCCTTTACCGGTCAACCGTTGCCGAACGATGAAGACCTGCGCAAAGAGCGTAGCGATGAAATTCCGGAAGAGGCAAAGGTGATCATGCGTGAGCTGGGTATCGACCCGGAGACGTGGGAATACTGATTTACAGATACAAAAAAAGCGCCTTGCGGCGCTTTTTTTTCGGGAAACTTACTTGGAACCCGGGATGCTGAAACGCTTGTTGAAGCGGTCAACACGGCCACCGGTTGCAACGTCACGCTGCTTACCAGTGTAGAACGGGTGGCACTGGCCGCACACGTCCAGGTTCAGATCGTGACCCACGGTGGAGCGGATCTGGATAGAGTTACCGCAAGAGCAGTTTGCAGTAATCATTTCGTATTTAGGATGGATATCTTTTTTCATGGGAGAACCTCAGTTAAGGCCGCGTCGCTCTTCCAGCCCTAACGCCAGACACCACGCGATGTTGAATGTAAGTTCTTTGATGCAAAGTGCACCAAAGGCGGCGAATCATACAGAATTTAACCAGGGTATGCAAACTGATCCGCACGCCGCCTTTCACTAATGTGTATACTAACGCGCCACTTTTCAAGTCAGGAAGATTCGATGCCCGTTGCTCACGTTGCCCTGCCCGTTCCGCTTCCCCGTACCTTTGACTACCTGCTGCCAGACAACATGCAGGCTGAGGCGGGCTGTCGCGTGAATGTGCCGTTTGGCAAACAGCAGCGGGGGGGTATTGTCGTCTCCGTAAGCCAGCACAGCGAGTTGCCTCTCAGTGAACTCAAAAGCGTGGTCGAGGTGCTGGACAGCGAGCCGGTCTTTTCCGCCAGCGTCTGGCGACTGCTCCTGTGGGCGGCCGACTATTATCATCATCCCATTGGCGATGTGCTGTTTCACGCCTTACCCATTCTGCTGCGACAGGGCAAAAGCGCCAGCCATGCGCCGATGTGGTACTGGTTTGCCACCGAGCAGGGCCAGGCGGTAGATATTAATAGCCTGAAACGCTCCCCGAAACAGCAGCAGGCACTGGCGGCGTTACGCCAGGGCAGGATCTGGCGGCATCAGGTTGAGAGCCTCGACTTTAACGACGCGGCGTTGCAGAGCTTACGTAAAAAAGGGCTGAGCGAACTGGCCTGCGAAGCCCCAGCGCTTATCGACTGGCGCGACGGCTTTAGCGTCGCGGGCGACCGGCTGCGGCTCAATACCGAACAGGCGACCGCCGTAGGGGCGATCCACAGCGCGTCCGATCGCTTCTCAGCCTGGCTGCTGGCGGGCGTGACCGGTTCCGGTAAAACTGAAGTCTATCTGAGCGTACTGGAAAATGTGCTGGCTCAGGGCAAGCAGGCGCTGGTGATGGTGCCGGAAATCGGCCTGACCCCGCAGACCATCGCCCGTTTTCGCGAGCGCTTTAACGCCCCGGTCGAGGTGCTGCACTCCGGCTTAAATGACAGCGAGCGCCTGAGCGCCTGGCTGAAAGCGAAAAATGGCGAAGCGGCAATCGTGATTGGCACCCGCTCATCCCTGTTTACACCCTTTAAAAATCTCGGGGTGATCGTCATCGACGAAGAGCACGACAGCTCTTATAAACAGCAGGAAGGCTGGCGCTATCACGCCCGCGACCTGGCGGTCTATCGCGCCCACAGCGAACAGATCCCAATCATTCTCGGCTCCGCGACCCCTGCGCTGGAGACGCTGCATAATGTGCGCCAGCGAAAATACCATCTATTACGCCTGACGCGGCGGGCGGGTAATGCCCGTCCTGCCATGCAGCACGTACTGGATCTGAAAGGTCAGCCGGTGCAGGCCGGGCTAGCCCCGGCGCTGATCGCCCGCATGCGCCAGCATTTGCAGGCCGACAACCAGGTGATTCTGTTTCTCAACCGGCGCGGCTTTGCCCCGGCGCTGCTGTGCCACGACTGCGGCTGGATCGCTGAATGCCCGCGCTGCGATCACTACTATACCCTGCATCAGGCCCAGCACCATTTGCGCTGTCACCACTGCGACAGCCAGCGACCGGTGCCGCGCCAGTGTCCTTCCTGCGGCTCGACCCATATGGTGCCGGTCGGTCTGGGCACCGAGCAGCTGGAGCAGGCGCTGGCCCCCTTCTTCCCGGGCGTGGCTATCTCACGTATCGATCGCGACACCACCAGCCGCAAAGGTGCCCTTGAGCAACAGCTGGCGGAAGTGCATCGCGGCGGGGCGCGTATTCTGATCGGTACCCAGATGCTGGCCAAAGGACACCACTTCCCGGACGTGACCCTGGTGGCGCTGCTGGATGTCGACGGGGCGCTCTTCTCGGCTGATTTCCGCTCCGCGGAGCGCTTTGCCCAGCTCTATACCCAGGTGGCAGGCCGTGCCGGGCGCGCCGGTAAACAGGGCGAGGTGGTGCTACAAACCCACCACCCCGAGCATCCGCTGCTGCAAACCCTGCTGCATAAAGGCTACGACGCCTTCGCCGAACAGGCGCTGGCGGAGCGTCAGACCCTGCAACTCCCACCGTGGACAAGCCATGTGATTATCCGCGCCGAGGATCACAACAACCAGCAGGCGCCACTGTTCCTCCAGCAGCTGCGCAACCTGCTGCAGGCCAGCCCGCTGGTGGATAATCAGCTGTGGATTTTAGGTCCGGTTCCGGCCCTGGCCCCCAAGCGCGGCGGACGCTATCGCTGGCAAATCCTGCTGCAACACCCTTCCCGGGTGCGGCTACAGCATATCGTCAGCGGCACGCTGGCGTTGATTAATACCCTGCCGGAAGCGCGTAAAGTGAAGTGGGTCCTGGACGTTGATCCTATCGAAAGCTAAAAAAGGGTGGGAGGCGGATCGAAAAATTAAACACGACTCACACTTTTTATGAAAATTCTGTAACCGCTTCCATTCGCAATCTGATAAAACTGACACAGTCAGAAGTGCGGTGATACGCCTGCGAGGAGAAGAAGTTGAAGTCCAGGAAAGAGGTTGCCTCGGCGACCATGAAAGATGTTGCCCTGAAAGCAAAAGTCTCAACGGCAACGGTATCCCGAGCATTAATGAATCCCGACAAAGTCTCTCAGAGCACGCGTAACCGTGTTGAGCAGGCTGCGCTGGAGGTGGGTTATCTGCCCCAGGCTATGGGCCGTAACGTCAAACGGAACGAATCCCGCACCATTCTGGTCATTGTGCCCGACATCTGCGATCCCTTTTTCAGCGAAATTATCCGCGGTATCGAAGTGACCGCCGCCGCGCAGGGCTACCTGGTGCTGATTGGCGACTGCGCGCATCAGAATCAGCAGGAAAAGACCTTCATTGACCTGATTATCACCAAGCAGATCGACGGCATGCTGCTGCTCGGTTCCCGCCTGCCCTTTGATGCCAGCATTGAAGAGCAACGCAATCTGCCGCCGATGGTGATGGCCAACGAGTTTGCCCCTGAGCTGGAACTGCCTACCGTCCATATTGATAACCTCACCGCCGCCTTCAACGCCGTGAATTATCTGCAGGAGCTGGGCCATAAACGTATCGGCTGTATCGCCGGACCGGAAGAGATGCCGCTGTGCCACTATCGCCTGCAGGGCTATGTTCAGGCGCTGCGCCGCACCGGGGCGACAGTGGATCCGCACTATATCGCCCGGGGCGATTTTACCTATGCCGCAGGCGGCCTGGCGCTGGAAAAACTGCTGTCGTTGCCGCAGCCGCCGACCGCGGTGTTCTGTCACAGCGACGTGATGGCGCTGGGCGCGCTCTCCTATGCCAAACGGCGCGGTCTGAAAGTGCCGAAAGACCTCTCAATCATCGGCTTCGATAATATTTCTCTGTCTGAATTTTGCGATCCTCCGCTCTCGACGGTGGCGCAACCCCGCTATGATATTGGCCGGGAAGCGATGCTGCTGTTACTGGATCAGCTGAACGGACAAACAGTTAGCAGCGGCTCCCGTTTACTGGACTGTGAATTGATCGTCAGAGGTTCAACCCAGGCCCTGACTTAAAGTAAACGCCTTTCAGACGTCCTCATCTGGTCAAAGGCCCGTCGCTTAAGTAACATGACGGGCTGACAAACGAAAAAATACAGCGAAACGATAGTGGCACAACGAGATTATGTACGTCGCGGCCAGCCGGCACCTTCGCGACGCAAAAAGAGTAGCTCACGGAAACCGCAACGCAGCAGCCTGCCCGCAGTCTCACCGGCTATGGTGGCGATCGCGGCGGCGGTCCTGGTGGCATTTATCGGCGGCCTCTGGTTCATTACGCACCATAAAAAAGAAGAAGCAGAAGCGCTGCAGGGCAATAAAGTGGTCGGCAATGGCTTGCCCCCTAAACCGGAAGAGCGCTGGCGCTATATTAAAGAGCTTGAGAGCCGCCAGCCGGGCGTGCGTGCGCCTACCGAACCCTCTGCGGGTGGCGAAGTGGTGGATCCTAACCAGTTAACCAACGAACAACGTCAGCTGCTGGCACAGATGCAGGCCGATATGCGCCAGCAGCCTACCCAGCTCAACGAAGTGCCGTGGAATGAGCAGACGCCAGCACAGCGTCAGCAAACGCTGCAGCGCCAGCGCCAGGCGCAGCAACAAATTCAGCAGCAACAGCAGCAGCAGTGGGCGCAGTCCCAGACGGTACAGCAGCCGAAAACACAGCAGCGGGTGACGGAACAACCGTACCAGCAGCCTAAGGTGGCACAGACGCAACCGGCGCAACCGGCGCAACAGCCGAAGACGCAGCCTGCGAAGCAAAATAGCAACACGCAGCCGTATCAGGATCTGCTGCAAACCCCTGCGCATACCACCGCGCAGCAGCCGAAAGCCGCGCCGGTCACCAAAGAGACCGAGGCGCCGAAGCAAACGGCTGAGAAGAAAGATGAACGTCGCTGGATGGTGCAGTGCGGTTCCTTTAAAGGCGCAGAGCAGGCGGAAACCGTACGTGCTCAGCTGGCCTTTGAAGGCTTTGACTCACGCATTACCACCAATAACGGCTGGAATCGCGTAGTGATCGGCCCGGTTAAAGGCAAAGACAATGCCGATGGCACCATCAGCCGTCTGAAGATGGCAGGTCACACAAACTGCATTCGACTCGCTTCCGGGGGTTGAAACCCCCAAAATCCCCCCCATCTATCATTCTATTCAGCCCTGAGCACTGGCTCAGGGCCTCTATTTTCCGAATGTGTAACCAGGGGGTCTGCTCGTGACAACAATAGTAAGTGTACGCCGTAACGGCCAGGTGGTGATTGCCGGTGATGGCCAGGCCACGCTGGGTAATACCGTCATGAAAGGCAACGTGAAAAAAGTGCGTCGTCTGTATAACGACAAAGTGATCGCCGGTTTTGCGGGCGGTACTGCGGACGCCTTCACGCTGTTTGAGCTGTTTGAACGTAAACTGGAAATGCATCAGGGCCATCTGGTGAAAGCTGCCGTTGAGCTGGCGAAAGACTGGCGTACCGACCGTATGCTGCGCAAGCTGGAAGCACTGCTGGCGGTGGCCGATGAAAATGCCTCGCTGATCATCACCGGTAACGGTGACGTGGTGCAGCCAGAAAATGACCTGATTGCTATCGGTTCCGGTGGCCCGTACGCCCAGGCCGCCGCCCGCGCGCTGTTGGAAAACTCCGATCTGGGCGCACGCGATATCGCTGTGAAGGCGTTGGATATTGCAGGTGATATCTGCATCTATACCAACCACTTCCACACCATCGAAGAATTGCCGTCTAAGGCGTAAGGATTTCTCATGTCTGAAATGACCCCACGCGAAATTGTCAGCGAACTGAACAAACACATCATCGGCCAGGATAACGCCAAGCGTTCTGTGGCAATTGCCCTGCGTAACCGCTGGCGTCGTATGCAGCTGGATGAAGTGCTGCGCCATGAAGTGACGCCAAAAAACATTCTGATGATCGGCCCAACCGGTGTTGGTAAAACCGAAATCGCCCGTCGTCTGGCTAAACTGGCCAACGCGCCATTCATCAAAGTCGAAGCGACTAAGTTCACCGAAGTGGGCTATGTCGGTAAAGAAGTGGACTCTATCATCCGCGATCTGACCGACTCTGCCATTAAGATGGTCCGCGTCCAGTCCATCGAAAAAAACCGCTATCGCGCTGAAGAGATGGCGGAAGAGCGCGTGCTGGATGTGCTGATCCCACCGGCGAAAAACAACTGGGGCCAGGCAGAACAGCCTGCTGAGCCATCCGCTGCGCGCCAGGCGTTCCGCAAAAAACTGCGTGAAGGCCAGCTGGATGACAAAGAGATTGAGATCGAGCTCGCCGCCGCGCCAATGGGCGTGGAAATTATGTCTCCGCCAGGTATGGAAGAGATGACCAGCCAGCTGCAGTCCATGTTCCAGAACCTGGGCGGGCAGAAGCAAAAGCCGCGTAAGCTGAAAATCAAAGACGCGATGAAGCTGCTGATTGAAGAAGAAGCGGCGAAGCTGGTAAACCCGGAAGAGCTGAAGCAGGACGCTATCGACGCGGTTGAACAGCACGGTATCGTGTTTATCGATGAGATCGATAAAATCTGTAAGCGCGGCGAATCCTCCGGCCCGGACGTTTCCCGTGAAGGCGTACAGCGCGACCTGCTGCCGCTGGTTGAAGGCTGCACCGTCTCCACCAAGCACGGCATGGTGAAAACCGATCACATTCTGTTTATCGCCTCTGGCGCGTTCCAGGTTGCCAAGCCGTCGGATCTGATCCCGGAACTGCAGGGCCGTCTGCCGATCCGCGTTGAGCTGCAGGCGCTAACCACCGAAGACTTCGAGCGCATCCTGACCGAACCAAACGCCTCCATCACCGTGCAGTACAAAGCGCTGATGGCGACCGAAGGGGTGAACATTGAGTTCACCGAAGACGGGATCAAGCGTATCGCCCAGGCCGCATGGCAGGTTAACGAAACCACCGAAAACATCGGTGCGCGTCGTCTGCATACCGTGCTGGAACGCCTGATGGAAGATATCTCTTATGATGCGAGCGACCTGAATGGTCAAAGCATTAAAATTGATGCCGACTATGTGAGTAAGCACCTTGATGCTTTAGTAGCAGATGAAGATCTGAGCCGTTTTATCCTATAATCGCGGCAATTGCATTTTCATCACAAATGATGGGGCTGAAAGGCCCCATTTTTATTGGCACATAATTACTATGACTGAAATCAGCCGTACGCAGGCCTGGCTGGAAAGCCTGCGTCCTAAAACGCTCCCTCTCGCCTTCGCCGCCATTATTGTTGGCACTACCCTCGCGTGGTGGCAGGGGCATTTCGACCCGCTGGTGGCTGCCCTGGCGCTGCTGACCGCCGGGCTTCTGCAAATTCTCTCTAACCTCGCTAACGATTACGGGGATGCCGTCAAGGGCAGCGATAAGCCCGACCGCATCGGGCCATTGCGGGGAATGCAGAAAGGGGTGATCACCCAGGAGGAGATGAAACGGGCGCTGATTATCACCGTCGCGCTGATCTGTCTTTCCGGGATTGCGCTGGTGCTGGTGGCCTGTAAAACCCCGGCGGATGCGGTCGGCTTCCTCGTGCTCGGTCTGCTGGCGATTGTCGCGGCCATCACCTATACCGTCGGCACCCGCCCTTACGGTTACATCGGGCTGGGGGATATCTCCGTGCTGGTCTTCTTCGGCTGGCTGAGCGTGATGGGCAGCTGGTATCTGCAGGCGCACTCGTTAATTCCTGCCCTGTTCCTGCCAGCCACCGCCTGCGGCATGTTGGCGACAGCGGTGCTGAATATCAACAACCTGCGCGATATCGACAGCGATCGTCAGAACGGTAAAAACACCCTGGCGGTGCGGTTAGGCGCGGTGAATGCGCGCCGTTACCATGCCTGCCTGCTGATGGGTGCCCTGCTCTGTCTGGCGCTGTTTAACCTGCTTTCCCTGCACAGCCTGTGGGGCTGGCTGTTTGTGCTCGCCACGCCGCTGCTGGTTAAACAGGCGCGCTACGTGATGCGCGAGCAGAGCGCCTCGGCCATGCCGCCAATGCTGGAACGCACGGTAAAAGGCGCACTGCTGACTAACCTGTTGTTCGTGATAGGGATTATTCTTAGTCAGACGCTAAATTAGCTGACAAATATCAATTAACAATTGATGATTTTGCCAACAATGCAATTCGCGCGATATACTGAAAACACTCGCAGCAACTGAACTTAAGCCTATGAAATACGATACCTCTGAGCTTTGTGACATCTACCAGGAAGATGTCAACGTCGTAGAACCGCTGTTTTCCAACTTTGGAGGACGGTCGTCGTTTGGCGGACAGATCATCACGGTGAAATGTTTTGAGGACAACGGGTTGCTGTACGATCTGCTCGAACAGAACGGCCGTGGACGCATTCTGCTGGTTGATGGCGGCGGCTCCGTGCGTCGCGCGTTAATCGATGCAGAACTTGCCCGTCTCGCCACCCAGAACGAGTGGGAAGGCATTGTGGTCTATGGCGCGGTGCGTCAGGTGGATGACCTCGAAGAGCTGGACATCGGCATTCAGGCGATTGCCGCTATTCCGGTAGGTGCCGCAGGTGATGGCATTGGCGAAAGCGACGTGCGCGTCAATTTCGGCGGGGTGACCTTCTTCTCCGGCGACCATCTTTATGCCGATAATACCGGCATTATCCTGTCTGAAGATCCGCTGGATATTGAGTAGAAAAAAAGGCCATCTGTTATGTAGATGGCCTTTTTTTAATTATCTTTATTCGTATCGTAATGAGTAATGCGGAGTTCAAACACCCCCTTCTTTTCCTCTACCGCTATGCTCATTGTTGCATGACGATCCGGATAGTTATCAATCCAGGTTTCAAGCTTTTCGTGCATCCTCTGAAGATCACTCTTTTGGATACCGGTGAAAGTGAGTGTACTGATCTGCAAACCACTCCCTTCAACGGTTTGCTTCGTGAAATACCAGTTTTCTGTGATCCTTGGTGCATCCTTGAGTGGTTTGGGCGTTAATAAGTAATATTGAATTAGATTGCCTTGTTTATAATATTCATCAGAAAAGATTCTGGTCATTATTACGCAATAGAGCACGGCCACCAGAACGAATAGAAAAATGATGACATGCCTACATTTCATATACGAACCTCCCTGACGACGGAAGGATCAGATACTGGCACAATAGAATCCATAAATGCAGGCAAATGGCCCGGGAATGGTTGGTGTTTTAGGCGCTTATCCTTAGGGTCTGGAAACAGTAAGGGAAGGACACTTTTATTTTTAAATTGCCCAACGGGGCCATAGTAGTCCCAGATGCGATAAGCTTTCTCTTTGGAACAAATGTCCAGGAAAGGTGTGTAATCTGCATAGTTAACGGCCTGGCAGAAACCAAAAAGATTAGAAACTAAATCTTCTGCGCTGTAACCGCTATCCGTAATCAGAATATAGGGCCAAATACCCTGCAAGGATTCAAAGCTGTGAGAAGTACTCATAAAAATGGATAAGGCGACTCCTCTTAAGACCTCTTCGCTTAAGCCTCTCCGCACTAAAAAACGTCTGTATATCCCGGTTGTCGTATTTAATCCTGCGATGTTCCTGGACATGCTTTGATGATAATGGATTTCAAACCAGTCAGCGCCTCCTGCGCCAGGCATTATCATTTGTTGCCATAATCGTTCAGCACCGAAGGGATTTACGTGCCCTAAGTCTATCCATCCCAGATTTTCTGTATAAATGAGGCCAGAGGGAGTATTACGGGTAATATATCGGTCAGAATTATCAATAATATCGCTTCGCTTTGTCATCTCGCATTCCTTATGAGTAACATGTTGAGCGGTCTTATTCCTGCAAAATAAAAAAGGCATCCATTGTGGATGCCTTTTTCAGGAATTCGGAATCAGACCTCTTCCATGCGCCCGAGCAGAGCATGCAGACGATCCTGCCAGCCGTTCTGCTGTTCGCGCAGCTGGTGGTTTTCACGCTCCAGCTCTTCACGACCATGCTGAGCAGTCTGAATTTCCTGCGACAGCGCGTTGTTTTTTTCTTTCAGCTCTTCGATTTCCATCTGCAGCAGGGTGATGGTATCAATCGCCTGCTGTACTTTCGATTCCAGTTTCTCAAACACTTCTAACGACATAATGCTACCTCTCCTGAATTTGCAAGGCGACGCTTGACGTAAACGCGCACAACACCTGGTGTCGATTGTATGGAGCCCCGCCCTCCCTGTCCAGCGGCAGACCGCGCAGATTGCGGTTTGCAACACTTTTCAGTCTCCTCCTGGTGCATTCGCGCCATATACCCCTAAATTGTTAACACTTTAGTTAATAGAAAGCTTACTCCCCCTTTCGCTTACAGCAGTTCTCGCCCGCTTCATGGCGCGTTATCGCTCATTTTGTTGACGCGGCACACACATTTTAAGTTCGATATTTCTCGTTTTTGTTCGTTAACGATAAATTAACACTATGTCTACAGGACATCGTGCCGGTCATGGCGACCGTCGCGCCAACAATAACCATTAATCATTTTTCAGGATCCGATTATGAGTGAAACATCAACCTTAAAAGGCCAATGCATCGCAGAGTTCCTGGGTACTGGGTTGTTGATTTTCTTTGGCGTAGGATGTGTGGCTGCACTGAAAGTGGCGGGTGCCAGTTTCGGTCAGTGGGAAATCAGTGTGATCTGGGGTCTGGGCGTGGCGATGGCTATCTACCTGACGGCGGGTGTTTCGGGTGCGCACCTCAACCCTGCGGTCACCATCGCGCTGTGTCTGTTTGCCTGCTTCGACAAACGCAAGGTTGTGCCTTTTATTGTGGCGCAGTTTGCTGGTGCGTTTTGTGCAGCGGCGTTAGTTTACGGGCTCTATTACAATCTGTTTATCGACTTCGAGCAGACGCACCATATGGTGCGTGGCAGTACCGAAAGCCTTGAGCTGGCGGGGATCTTCTCCACCTATCCTAACCCGCACATTAACTTTGTGCAGGCCTTCGCGGTGGAGATGGTGATCACCGCCATCCTGATGGGTACCATCCTGGCGCTGACCGATGACGGCAACGGCATTCCGCGCGGTCCGCTGGCGCCGCTGTTGATTGGCCTGCTGATTGCGGTGATCGGCGCATCGATGGGACCGCTGACGGGCTTCGCCATGAACCCGGCCCGCGACATCGGACCGAAAGCTTTCGCCTTTATTGCCGGCTGGGGCGACGTTGCCTTCACCGGCGGCAAGGATATTCCTTACTTCCTGGTGCCGCTGTTCGGCCCTATTGTAGGTGCTGCGCTGGGAGCATTTGGCTATCGTAAGCTGATTGGCCGCCACCTGCCGTGCGACACCTGTGTCACAGAGGAGAAGGACGCCACCTCTGCCACACAACAAAACGCTTCGCTGTAATCTGACTACGGGACCACAACTATGACCGACAAAAAATATATCGTTGCGCTCGACCAGGGCACGACCAGCTCCCGCGCTGTCGTTATGGATCATGACGCGAACATCGTCAGCGTGTCGCAGCGCGAATTCGAGCAAATCTATCCTCGTCCAGGCTGGGTTGAACACGACCCGATGGAGATCTGGGCGTCGCAAAGCTCGACGCTGGTTGAAGTGCTGGCGAAAGCCGATATCAGTTCCGATCAGATTGCGGCAATTGGCATCACCAACCAGCGTGAAACGGCCATCGTCTGGGAACGCGAAACCGGTAAACCGATTTACAACGCCATCGTCTGGCAGTGCCGCCGCACAGCGGACATCTGCGAGAAGCTCAAGCGCGACGGCATGGAAGAGTACGTGCGTAGCGCCACTGGCCTGGTGGTGGACCCCTACTTCTCCGGCACCAAGGTAAAATGGATCCTCGACCACGTCGAAGGCTCTCGTGAGCGTGCCAAACGCGGTGAACTGCTGTTCGGCACCGTGGACACCTGGCTTATCTGGAAGATGACCCAGGGGCGCGTCCACGTCACCGACTACACCAACGCCTCGCGCACCATGCTGTTCAACATCCACGATCTGGACTGGGATGACAAAATGCTGGACGCGCTGGACATCCCGCGCGCCATGCTGCCGCAGGTACGTAAGTCGTCTGAAGTGTACGGTCAGACCAACATCGGCGGTAAAGGCGGCACCCGTATTCCAATCGCCGGGATCGCCGGTGACCAGCAGGCGGCGCTGTTTGGCCAGCTGTGCGTGAAAGAAGGGATGGCGAAAAATACCTACGGCACCGGCTGCTTTATGCTGATGAACACCGGCGAGAAGGCAGTGAAATCGGAGCATGGCCTGCTGACGACTATCGCCTGCGGCCCGCGCGGCGAGGTGAATTACGCGCTTGAAGGCGCAGTGTTTATGGCCGGAGCCTCTATCCAGTGGCTGCGCGATGAGATGAAGCTTATCAGCGACGCCTTCGACTCGGAGTATTTCGCCACCAAGGTGAAAGACACCAACGGCGTGTACGTCGTGCCGGCCTTTACCGGGCTGGGCGCGCCCTACTGGGATCCCTATGCCCGCGGGGCGATTTTCGGCCTGACGCGTGGGGTAAACTCTAACCACATCATCCGCGCCACGCTGGAGTCGATTGCCTATCAGACCCGTGACGTGCTGGAAGCGATGCAGGCTGACTCCGGCATTCGTCTGCACGCCCTGCGCGTGGATGGCGGCGCAGTGGCAAACAACTTCCTGATGCAGTTCCAGTCCGACATTCTGGGTACCCGCGTGGAACGCCCGGAAGTGCGTGAAGTGACGGCGCTGGGTGCGGCCTATCTTGCCGGCCTGGCGGTTGGCTTCTGGCAGAACCTGGACGAACTGCAGGAGAAAGCGGTCATCGAGCGCGAATTCCGTCCGGGTATCGAAACCACCGAGCGTAACTACCGTTATAGCGGCTGGAAAAAAGCCGTGAAACGCGCGCTGGCCTGGGAAGAGCACGACGAGTCATAATACCTCCCCCTCACCCCGTCGGGGTGAGGGGTCCAAACCGCCTCTCCCACTCTGTGATAAACTTCGTGCAATTCCTTTTGATTGCACGAGTATCTGATGAAACGTGAACTTGCTATCGAGTTTTCCCGCGTAACCGAGGCCGCCGCTCTGGCAGGCTACAAGTGGCTTGGCCGTGGTGATAAAAATACTGCTGACGGCGCAGCCGTCCATGCCATGCGCATCATGCTTAACCAGGTCAACATCGATGGCACCATCGTGATTGGTGAAGGTGAGATCGACGAAGCCCCCATGCTGTTCATCGGTGAAAAAGTCGGTACCGGTAACGGCGATGCGGTGGATATCGCGGTAGACCCCATTGAAGGCACCCGCATGACGGCCATGGGCCAGGCTAACGCCCTGGCAGTACTGGCGGTGGGCGATAAAGGCACCTTCCTCAACGCGCCCGATATGTATATGGAGAAGCTGATTGTCGGCCCTGGCGCAAAAGGGGTCATCGACCTCAATCTGCCGCTGGCGGAAAACCTGCGTAATATCGCCGCCGCGCTTAATAAGCCTCTTGGCGAACTGACGGTCACCATTCTGGCGAAACCGCGTCACGATGCGGTCATCGCCCAGATGCAGCAGTTAGGCGTGCGCGTCTTTGCTATCCCCGATGGCGACGTGGCGGCCTCCATCCTCACCTGCATGCCGGACAGCGAAGTCGACGTGCTGTACGGTATCGGCGGCGCACCGGAGGGGGTGGTTTCTGCCGCGGTGATCCGCGCCCTCGACGGCGATATGCATGGCCGTCTGCTGGCCCGTCATGACGTAAAAGGCGATAGCGAAGAGAACCGCCGCATCGGTGAGCAGGAGCTGGCCCGCTGCGCGGCGATGGGGATTGCAGCCAATACCGTGCTGCGTCTGGATGATATGGCGCGCAGCGATAACGTTATCTTCTCGGCGACCGGCATCACCAAAGGCGATCTACTGGACGGCATCAGCCGCAAAGGCAATATGGCGACCACCGAAACGCTGCTGATCCGCGGTAAATCACGCACCATTCGCCGCATCCAGTCGATTCACTATCTCGACCGTAAAGATCCGGACGTGCAGACCCACATTCTGTAAAACCGTTTGATCAATAGAGCTTTCCGGCCCGCCTGGGCTGGAAATCTCCCTCTCAGGTAAGGAAGATAGAACCCGAGATCAGTACAGGAGAACATCATGGCAGACTGGGTAACAGGTAAAGTCAAAAAGGTAGAGTTCTGGACCGATGCGCTATTTAGCCTCACCGTACATGCGCCCATCCAGCCTTTCACGGCCGGGCAATTTGCCAAGCTGGGGCTGGAGATCGACGGCGAACGCGTGCAGCGCGCCTACTCCTATGTCAACGCGCCGGATAACCCGGATCTCGAGTTCTACCTTGTCACCGTTCCCGATGGCAAACTCAGCCCGCGCCTGGCGGCACTGAAACCCGACGATGAGATCCAGATTGTCAGCGAAGCCGCAGGCTTCTTCGTGCTGGATGAAGTGCCAGACTGCGAGACGCTGTGGATGCTGGCAACCGGTACCGCCATCGGCCCTTACCTGTCGATCCTGCAATACGGGCAGGACCTGGATCGCTTTAAAAATATCGTTCTCGTGCATGCCGCGCGCTACGCCGCAGACCTGAGCTACCTGCCGCTGATGCAGGAACTGCAGAAGCGTTATGAAGGGAAAGTGAAAATCCAGACGGTAGTGAGCCGTGAAACGGTGGCGGGATCGCTCCACGGGCGCGTACCGGCCCTGATTGAAAATGGCGAGCTGGAAGCCGCCGTGGGTCTGAAGATGGAGGCCGACACCAGCCACGTGATGCTGTGTGGCAACCCGCAAATGGTGCGTGATACCCAACAGCTCCTGAAAGAGACCCGGCAAATGACCAAGCATTTACGCCGTCGGCCGGGCCATATGACCGCAGAACATTACTGGTAATTAGCGGTACTTTACGTCGATCGTATCTTTACCATATTTATTCTCGCCCTGGGTGCCCACAAACGCGCCCAGGTCGACAATGATCATCACAAAAATAATGGTAGGGAGCAGCCTGCCCACCACCCACGGCAGCATGGAGGGCAGCATCGACCAGTTGCCGGCCAGCAGCATCCACGCCAGTATCACCAGCAGCGCCCACAACCCCGAACGCCCACGATCGTGCAGCCGTTTTACTAACACCGCCGCGGTCGGCCACAGCAGCGACACCAGCGCGAAGGCCGCCGTCTGGGTGCTCAGCCAGGCGTTATTGGCAAAAATAAACAGAGCCAGCATGGCGACAATCCATACGCCAATCCAGATCCAGAAATCACGGCGTCCAATACGCCCTTTGAATGAAAACAACCACTGCTGTATGGTCATGTCAGGTTCCTAAAAGTCATCGCGGCGCGTAGTTTACCCTGGAGTCGCCTCCTTTTGACAAGCCAGCCGGATCCCGTTTTAATCGTGGGCAGTAACATTCAGAGACTTTATTGATGAAGATGTGGTTTCACCTTATTTGGCTGGGTTTAACACTGTTGGGTGCAAGCGCACCTCTGCATGCTGCTGAGACTTCCGTATCGGCTACCGCACCCTATGTGATGCCGGGCGCGCCGACCTTTGATCAGTCTATCAGCCTGTTCCGTGAAGCTTTCAATCAGGATAATCCAAAGCTGCCGCTCAATGAGTTTCGCTCCATTGATGGCACCCGCGACACCCCGAACCTGACCCGGGCTGCCAGCAAAATTAATGAGAATTTGTACGCCTCGACGGCGCTTGAGCGCGGAACCCTCAAAATCAAGAGTATGCAGATTACCTGGCTGCCGATTCAGGGGCCGGAGCAGAAAGCCGCCAAAGCTAAAGCGCTGGAGTATATGAGCGCCATTTTACGCGCCTTTACCCCTGCCCTGACCAAAGCCCAAAGCCAGCAAAAGCTGCAAAAGCTCCTCACAGCTGGTAAAAACAAGCGCTATTACGCCGAAACGGAAGGCGCGGTTCGCTATGTCGTGGCAGATAACGGCGAAAAGGGGCTGACCTTCGCTGTTGAACCGATTAAGCTGGCGCTATCTGAGGCACTCGGCGGGTCGAATTAATGACAAAAAGCAAAGCCTTTCGAGGGAAAATCTCTATACTGATTCACAGACCATGCTGCCCTGTTGGGCGGCCATATTCCTTAATTCGCTCTTGAGCGTGGAGAATTGAAATGCGACATCCTTTAGTGATGGGTAACTGGAAACTGAACGGCAGCCGCCACATGGTAAACGAGCTGGTAGCTAACCTGCGTAAAGAGCTGGCTGGTGTGACTGGCTGTGCTGTTGCTATCGCTCCGCCGGATATGTACCTGGATATGGCTAAGAAAGCGGCTGACGGTAGCCACATCGTTCTGGGTGCCCAGAACGTTGACGTTAACCTGTCTGGCGCGTTCACCGGTGAAACCTCCGCTGAAATGCTGAAAGATATCGGCGCAAAATACATCATCATCGGCCACTCTGAGCGTCGTACCTACCACAAAGAGTCCGACGAATTCATCGCCAAGAAATTCGCTGTGCTGAAAGAGCAGGGTCTGATCCCGGTTCTGTGCATCGGTGAAACCGAAGCAGAAAACGAAGCGGGCAAAACCGAAGAAGTCTGTGCACGTCAGATCGACGCAGTCCTGACCACTCAGGGCGCAAGCGCGTTCGAAGGTGCGGTCATTGCTTACGAGCCAGTATGGGCGATCGGTACCGGCAAATCTGCCACCCCAGCACAGGCTCAGGCCGTTCACAAATTCATCCGTGACCACATTGCGAAAGCAGACGCGAAAGTTGCTGAGCAAGTGATCATCCAGTACGGCGGTTCCGTAAACGCATCTAACGCAGCAGAACTGTTCACCCAGCCGGACATCGACGGCGCGCTGGTTGGCGGCGCATCCCTGAAAGCAGACGCTTTCGCGGTGATCGTTAAAGCAGCAGAAGCAGCGAAACAGGCGTAAGAGCATCTGCGGCGGGTGGCGCTTCGCTGACCCGCCCTACGATACTCCAGGCCCGGTAAGCGCCAGCGCTACCGGGCTTTTTTACAGCCGTCCCAGCAGGCTAAACCACAGATAATCCAGCGGCAATAGCACCAGATAGGTTGCCACCGCCAGCGCCAGACAGAGCAGCATCCCCGCCCGCGCAGGCACTCTTCCCAGCCCCATCGCCACCACAATCGGCGACGCCTGATACGGCAGCAGCGGCGTGGAATACCCCAGCACCTGAATCATAATCACCGACAGCAGCGGAAAGCCGGTGGCGTCCGAGAAGCTTTGCGCCAGGGTGGTATACAGCGCCGGTACGCCGTTGGCGGTCATAATGAAATTCAGGGCGGTGGTGATGCCAGTCAGGGCCAGGAAACTGGTGAACGGCGCATCGGCATCCAGGGGCATTACCCGCATCAGCGCCTCGCCCACGGCACTGCCAATACCGGTTTGCGTCACGGTGATCGCCAGCCCGAGAATACCCGCCACATAAATACAGGTGCGCATATTCACCCCCGCCGAGAATTCATCCCCGGTGATAAAGCCAACCCGCGGCAGCATCACCACAATCGACGCCGCAAGCCCGGTCCATGCCGGTCCAATGCCGTGCCAGCTTTCGGTTACCCACATCACCAGCACCACCGCCAGCAGCCAGGCGAGGCGCTTTTCGTCGCGGCCCATCGGCTCTGGCGGGGTCAAATCCTTCACCGGTTTTGGCGCGCCGGGGAACAGCCAGCAGATCAGGCCGATCAGGACCAGACCCTTGAGAATACCCAGCACCGGAGTATGCAGCAGCAGGTACGGAACATAGTTAAGATGGATGCCGTAAGAGCCTTCCGCCGCCCCGCTCATCACCAGGTTAGGAACGTTGGCCGGAAGGATGGTGGCCGAAAGCTGGAAGGTGCCAAACCCCACCGCCAGCGCCAGGCCGAACCACGCCCGGGAGCCGTCGGCAATGCCCGCCCGCTTCGCCATCGCCGCCACGATGGGCATCAGCAGCGCAATACGCCCCATATTGGAGGGCATCACAAACGCCAGCGCATAGGTGAGCAGCACTACGCTTGCCACCATCAGCGGCCAGGAGTCGGTCAGCCTGGCCGACAGCGCCCGCGCCGCCCTGTCCGCCAGCCCGGTTTTGCGGATCGCCACCCCCAGCACAAATCCGCTGAACACCAGCCAGAACGCTGACGAGGCAAAACCGCCAAAAATCACCTCCGGCGGGGCGATACGCGCGATCATCGCCGCGGTAAAGAACAGCAGCGCAGTGAGGAATTCCGGCAACAGCGAGGTGGCCCACAGGATGATGGTGACGACGATAATCAGCGAGGGCAGAAACAGCGGGTGAGTGAACCAGAGCGACATGCCTGTCTCCTGTAGAATTTTTCAGCAAGTCTACGGCGACAGGCAGGGCGAGTAAACGCTATTTATGGTGGGGTTCATTCAGGATAGTGCATTGATGATCCTGCAATTCCTCAGCAGAAGCGCGGTTAAGCGCCAGCAAATTGCGCGCCGTTGCCAGTAATACAAACGATCCGTCCGCCTGCTGCGCCATCGCTAGCGCAAAACGCCCCATATGGTCGCGCGCTTCCGGCAGCTCTTCTGCCAGCATCATAAACGGGCTGCGTTTCACCAGCTCCGCTTCCGTCACCCGACGCGCCAGGTATTCATGCCCCTCCAGCCCACCGGGGAACGGCAGCCACTGGGTGCTGATTTGCCCCTGACTAACATTGAGCTTCTCGCGCACGTCCGGGCGCAGGCAGGAGATATGGATATGAAAATGGTTTTGCGTGCGGCCGGTCGGGGAGTTGATGGTCAGTGAAACTGCACTGTCGGGCACGTTGCTCCCCCGCTTCATGCTCATAAAGTGGCGCGACTGCCACGCCAGCCAGAAGAAATTGGGCGTATGAGCCTCGGTCAGGAGCGGGCTTTCGGTACCGTTGATGCGGTACGTGGGCATCAGCAGATATTGCAGCGGCCCGTTGCGATCTTTAAACACCACATATCCCGCATCCGTTTTTACCAGCGCACAGGGCGCCGGGTTACGGTTCTGCATCTGACCAGGCACACACTGGTCGAGAACGATATGCCGCAGCGCGTTTGGGTTACCCGCTTTCAGCCAGAACCCGCCGCCTGCCGCGAGCGCAATCATAACCAGTACCAACACGATTATTTTTTTCACAGCGCATTCCCTGTATCCACCTGACGCCAAAGAGTAACGCATAAAAGTGACCAAATAAAAAACCCGGTGGATTTCTCACACCGGGTCCCGTGTCGTTCTTCAAAAAATGCTTAACGCTTGCTGATCTGATCGAAGGTGCCGCCATTCGAGAAGTGATCTTTCTGCGCTTTCGTCCAGCCGCCGAAGACCTCATCGATAGTGAAGAGCTTCAGTTTCGGGAATGTGTTCTCATATTTTTTCGCCACCGCCTCATCACGTGGCCGGTAGAAATTCTTCGCGGCAATCTCCTGGCCTTCCGGGGAGTAAAGGTATTTCAGGTAGGCTTCCGCCACGGCCTGGGTGCCTTTCTTATCCGCCACTTTATCGACCACAGAGACGGTTGGCTCAGCCAGAATAGATTCGCTTGGGGTGACAATTTCAAATTTATCTTTACCCAGCTCGTTCGCCGCCAGCAGCGCTTCGTTTTCCCAGGCAATCAGCACGTCACCAATGCCGCGTTCAACGAAGGTGTTGGTTGCGCCGCGTGCGCCGGAATCCAGCACTTCGACGTTTTTAAACAGCGCTTTCACGAAATCCTGCGCTTTAGCCTGATCGCCATTGTTCTGGTGCAGGGCGTAACCCCAGGCTGCCAGGTAGTTCCAGCGTGCGCCGCCAGAGCTTTTTGGGTTTGGAGTGATGACCGATACGCCCGGCTTAACCAGATCGTTCCAGTCATGGATCTGTTTCGGGTTACCTTTGCGAACCAGGAAAACGATGGTGGAGGTATACGGCGCGGAGTTATCCGGCAGGCGTTTGATCCAGTTTTTCTCGATACGGCCGCGTTCCGCGATAGCGTCCACGTCATACGCCAGCGCCAGGGTCACGACGTCGGCTTCAATGCCGTTAATCACCGAGGTCGCCTGCTTGCCGGAGCCACCGTGGGACTGGCGGATCACGACGTTATCGCCGGTTTCCTGTTTCCAGTGTGCGGCGAACGCTTTGTTGTACTGCTCGTACAGTTCACGCGTCGGATCGTAAGACACGTTCAGTAGCTGAATATCCTTTGCCAGAACGCTGGTCGATGCCAGCAATAACGTTAAACCCACGCCCCATTTATTCATCGCCCAACTCTCTTAATGTTGTGTTTGATGAGTGCAGGGTGCCAGAAAGCGAACCAATGATTAAAGAATAAAAAAAGATTGGCTATAACACAGGGGAATAAAAAGAGGGTGTGAGCGCACAAAAAAGCCGGGTGGCAGCTACGCCTTACCCGGCCCACGAACCATGCTTTTGTAGGCCCGGTCAGCACAGCGCCACCGGGCAACAGCCGCCGATCAGTACAGCTTTTTCGCGCACTCCAGCCAGTCACCTTTGAACGGACGCTTCATATTTTCAATAGCGTCGATGATGTCATGGTGAACCAGTTTTTCGTTCTGAATACCGACGCAACGACCGCCAAAGCCCTGCTGCAGCAGTTCAATCGCGTAAGCGCCCATACGGGATGCCAGGATACGGTCGTAAGGACCCGGAGAGCCGCCACGCTGGATGTGACCGAGAACGGTCGCGCGGGTTTCGCGTTTGGTTTCAGCTTCGATGTACTTCGCCAGCTCGTCAACGTCGCAGATATGCTCGGTGATGGCAACGATGGCGTGTTTCTTACCTTTGGCGATACCGGCTTTGATTTCTGCCACCAGATCTTCACGGCTGAATTCCACTTCCGGCACCACGATAAACTCACAGCCGCCGGCAATCGCCGCCGCCAGGGTCAGGTCGCCACAGTAGCGGCCCATCACTTCGACGATGGAGATACGCTGGTGAGAAGAAGAGGTGTCGCGCAGACGGTCAATCGCCTCTACCACGGTGCCCAGCGCAGTGAAGTAACCGATGGTGTAGTCGGTACCTTTGATGTCGTTGTCGATGGTGCCTGGCAGACCGATGCATGGGAAGCCCATTTCGGTCAGGCGTTTTGCCCCCATGTAGGAACCGTCACCGCCGATAACAACCAGCGCGTCCAGGCCGCGTTTTTTCATGTTCTCGATAGCCACTTCACGGATGCGCTCATCGCGGAATTCCGGGAAACGCGCGGAGCCCAGGAAGGTACCGCCACGGTTAATCATGTCGGACACGCTGTAGCGGTCGAGCTGCACCATGCGATCTTCATACAGGCCCAGATAACCGTCATAGATACCAAAAACTTCCAGACCTTCCGTCAACGCTGCGCGCACTACACCACGAATTGCTGCGTTCATGCCGGGCGCATCACCGCCGCTTGTCAACACACCGATTTTCTTAATCATGACTACCTCTGAACTTAGGAATGCAAAAATGAAATCTGTTGCCGGAAGACGTCCTATCGACCAACGAATAGTGCAAATAGTATATCAATCACTTCCCGCTGAATTGATTCAGGTCAGACCAAATGGCGGTTATTTTTCCACAAAATGCTGCCCCGGTTCACTTTTTTACAACGAATTACGAAAGCTCAAAATGTCCATTACCTGGCTTAGGTACGACTGAGCAGGGATCCTGGTGAATAATGACATCTGACCCCGGGAAACGCTGCAAAATCGCCTGCTCAACCTGTTCCGCCACCAGATGGGCCTGAACGAGCGGCAGGTTATCTTCCATTTCTAAATGAATCTGAATAAAGCGGGTCGGCCCTGACTGCCGCGTGCGAAGATCGTGAGCGCCGCTGACACCGGGCCAGGAGGTCACAATTTCAAAGATTTCATGCCGTTCTGCGTCTGGCAGTGCGCGGTCGAGCAGGGATTGCACTGCATCGTACCCCATACGCAACGCACTGTATAAAATATAGAATCCAATCCCTAACGCAAATAACGCATCGGCCCGGTGCCAGCCATACCAGGCCAGACCGAGCGCAATAAGAATCGCACCGTTCATCATAACATCAGACTGATAATGAAGCATATCCGCCCGTACCGCCTGGCTCTGCGTTTTACGCACCACCCAGCGCTGGAACGTCACCAGAATTAATGTGCTTATAAGTGCAATAACGGTAACGACCACGCCGACGCCGGGATCTTTCATCGGCGATGGGGTATATAGGTGCTGAATGCCAGTCAAAAAGAGGAACAGCGCCGAACCGGAAATAAACATGCTTTGCGCCAGCGCCGCCAGCGACTCCGCTTTGCCATGACCAAAGGTATGCTCTTCGTCCGCTGGCTGTAACGAGTAACGCACCACCCACAGGTTCGTCACCGAGGCGGCAATATCCACCAGGGAGTCTACCAGCGCCGCCAGAATACTGACCGAACCGGTATACCACCACGCGAAGATTTTAATGACTAACAGGCACGACGCCATGACCGTCGCGGCGATTGCCGCCCGGCTCACCAGCCGTCCATAGGATTGATTCATAAACACTCCTGTCACGCTATGCCGCTAGTATAACGGATGCGGAGGAGTCAATAAGATGAATAAACGGTTAACGCATTTTAATGATGGGCAAAAAAAACCCCCACATCATGTGGGGGAAGACAGGGATGGTGTCTATGGCAAGGAAAACAGGGTTTACTGGTTACTACGGGTGTTGCTACTAAAAAGCGTCGATTCAGCGTTCTTCTGCATCCGGGCAACCTCGCGCAACTGGTCCATACGTTGCTGGTGTTTCTGGTTCAAAACCGCTTGCTGCTCTGGCGTTAGCAGGTGAAACATCTGGTTGCGGACCCGGGCCATTTCGACCTGGCGGGCAACCTGTTCCTGCGCCATTTTGTTTGCCTGAGCGCGCACAGCGTTTTCGTCAAAATTTTCTGCGGTGACAAGGCGGTGCATTGTCTCCATTTCGCTAACATTAACAGGGGGCTGGTCATGACGAGCCCGCTGCATCAGATCTCGCATCTGTTGACGCTGATGTTCGGTTAAACTTATGCCGTCAAACATGTGGCCCTGGCCGTTTTGCTGCGCAATGCCCTCTGCTGAGGAACGGTTATCGCCGGTGATAGCTCCAGCAGCCTGGCTAAATGCACTAAACGCCAGCGTTGAGGCCATGACGGCAGCGGTAACTATGCGCATCACTTACTCCCAAAATCTTTCGTGTCGCGATTCAACGAGAGACAGTCTACGATTCAGGCTGCAAACATGCGTCAGGGGGTGTAAAACAACGTAAAGTCATGGATTAGATAGCCTTGATGACGTAATTTCTGCCTCGGAGGTATTTAAACAATGAATAAAATCCTGTTAGTTGATGATGACCGAGAGCTGACATCCCTTTTAAAGGAGTTGCTCGACATGGAAGGCTTTGACGTGTCGGTTGCCCATGATGGGGAGCAGGCGCTGAGTCTACTCGACGATAGCATCGACTTGCTTTTGCTCGACGTCATGATGCCGAAGAAAAACGGTATCGACACCCTTAAAGAGCTGCGCCAGACACACCAGACCCCCGTTATTATGCTGACCGCGCGCGGCAGCGAACTTGACCGCGTACTCGGCCTTGAGCTGGGCGCTGATGACTATCTGCCAAAACCGTTTAACGACCGTGAACTGGTGGCGCGTATTCGGGCGATCCTGCGCCGTTCCCACTGGAGCGAGCAGCAGCAAAACACCGACAACGGTTCACCGACGCTGGAAGTCGACTCCCTGAGCCTCAATCCAGGCCGCCAGGAAGCGAGCTTTGACGGCCAGGCGCTGGAGCTGACCGGCACCGAATTCACCCTGCTTTATCTGCTGGCGCAGCATCTGGGCCAGGTGGTGTCGCGTGAACATCTGAGCCAGGAAGTGTTGGGTAAACGCCTGACGCCGTTCGACCGCGCCATCGATATGCACATCTCGAACCTGCGCCGTAAGCTGCCGGAGCGCAAAGATGGTCACCCGTGGTTTAAAACCCTGCGTGGACGCGGCTATCTGATGGTTTCCGCTTCATGATAGGTAGCTTAACCGCCCGCATTTTCGCCATCTTCTGGCTGACGCTGGCACTGGTTTTAATGCTGGTTTTGATGTTGCCAAAACTCGACTCACGCCAGATGACGGAGCTCCTCGACAGCGAGCAACGTCAGGGTGTGATGATCGAGCAACACGTAGAAGCAGAGCTGGCCACCGATCCGCCCAATGATTTGATGTGGTGGCGCAGGCTGTTTCGCGCTATCGAAAAATGGGCGCCTCCCGGCCAACGCCTGCTGCTGGTGACCAGCGAAGGTCGCGTGATTGGTGCGGACCGCAATGAAATGCAGATCATCCGTAACTTCATTGGCCAGGCGGATAACGCCGATCACCCGCAAAAGAAAAAATATGGTCGGGTGGAGATGGTGGGGCCGTTCTCCGTCAATGACGGGGAGGATAATTATCAGCTCTACCTGATCCGCCCGGCGAGCAGCTCCCAGTCCGACTTTATCAATCTGCTGTTTGACCGCCCGCTGCTACTGCTGATTGTCACCATGCTGGTGAGTTCACCGCTGTTGTTGTGGCTCGCATGGAGCCTGGCGAAGCCGGCGCGCAAACTGAAAAACGCCGCGGATGAAGTGGCGCAGGGCAACCTGCGACAGCACCCGGAACTGGAAGCCGGGCCGCAGGAGTTCCTGGCGGCAGGGGCCAGCTTCAACCAGATGGTGACGGCGCTAGAGCGGATGATGACGACCCAGCAGCGTCTGCTTTCTGATATCTCGCACGAGCTGCGTACCCCGCTGACGCGCCTGCAACTTGGCACCGCCCTGCTGCGCCGCCGCAGTGGTGAGAGCAAGGAGCTGGAGCGTATCGAAACGGAAGCCCACCGTCTGGACAGCATGATCAACGACCTGCTGGTGATGTCACGCAATCAGCAGAAAAACGCGCTGGTCAGCGAAACGATGAAGGCTAACCACCTCTGGGGCGAAGTGCTGGATAACGCCGCCTTCGAAGCGGAGCAGATGGGTAAATCGTTCACCGTTAATTTCCCGCCGGGCCCGTGGCCGCTGTACGGTAACCCGAATGCGCTGGAAAGCGCGCTGGAGAATATCGTCCGTAACGCCCTGCGCTACTCGCATACCAAAATCGAGGTGGCGTTCTCGGTGGATAAAGACGGCATCACTATTAACGTGGATGACGATGGTCCTGGCGTCAGCCCGGAAGATCGCGAGCAGATTTTCCGTCCGTTCTACCGTACTGACGAAGCCCGCGACCGTGAATCTGGCGGCACCGGACTGGGTCTGGCGATTGTCGAAACCGCCATTCAGCAGCATCGCGGCTGGGTGAAAGCGGACGACAGCCCGCTGGGTGGATTGCGTTTAACCCTCTGGCTGCCGTTGTATAAACGTTCGTAGTTGTCGCCTGTTATGCCGGGTGGCGGCTTCGCCTTACCCGGCCTGGTTTCCCCACAATCTGCGGGAATTATTCTCGATCTTCCCGCTTAAACGCCGTTTCTGCATGGTTCTGGTCCAGCTTGTTGACAGGCCCGCCGCCGCCAGCAGACGCTGATACTGTTCGTCGTCAAACGGCATATGCCAGGCGATAGCGCAGGCGTCATGTACCGATACGTCGCTCAGGCGTGACACCAGCTTCAGGGGCGCATCCGCCGATACCTGCCCTGCCAGCACCACCCGATAGAGCCAGCCGGTTTTCGCCGCGTTCTGCATCTGCGTAGCCATATCGCTGATGCCGAAATGGAAGTTGAGTTTGAAGCACGGCGAGCGCGGCTGGGTCACCTGGATCAGGGCATCCCCCCAGCGAAAGATGTCGCCGATAAAGACGTTCTCCTCCGTCAGCCCCTCGGTTGAGAGGTTTTCGCCAAACGCCGGGGCGACAAACAGATCGGCCTGAGCGGGAAATTCCCTTGCCCAGTGCTGATAGTGCTCCCGCGGATAGTGGCACAGCGCGCGGTCGGGCCCGCCGTGGATCTTCTTTTCCGCCTGCTCGTCACCTGCCAGTCCAAGGTCGGTTAAGGTCAGCTCACCGTCGACCTGCACTTTAGCAATTGCGCTCGGGCGGCTGCCGTCGTAGTCCCTTACCTTGCCTGTAAACACATTCACCGGGTAATGCATCTCTACTCCTTCAGATACAAAAAAAGCGAGTCATCAGACTCGCTTCTCACAGAAGGCTTTGCAACCTTATTTTTTAGCAGCGAAACGTGCCGCAGCTTCGTCCCAGTTGACGACGTCCCAGAAGGCTTTGATGTAGTCCGGACGACGGTTCTGGAATTTCAGGTAGTAAGCGTGTTCCCACACGTCCAGACCCAGGATTGGGAAACCGGATGCGCCAGAGATCGCTTCGCCCATCAGCGGGGAGTCCTGGTTAGCCGTAGAGACTACCGCCAGTTTGTCGCCTTTCAGAACCAGCCACGCCCAGCCGGAGCCGAAACGGGTAGCAGCCGCTTTTTCAAACTCAGCTTTGAAGTTCTCAACGGAGCCGAAGTCGCGCTCAATAGCGGATTTCAGGTCGCCCTGCAGAGTAGTACCGGTTTTCAGGCCTTTCCAGAACAGGCTGTGGTTAGCATGGCCGCCCGCGTTGTTGCGCAGGACGGTTTTCTTGTCGGCTGGCAGTTGATCCAGTTTGGTGATCAGCTCTTCAACCGGCAGGCTCGCGAATTCTGGCAGGCTTTCCAGCGCCGCGTTGGCGTTGTTAACGTAAGTCTGGTGGTGTTTGGTGTGATGGATTTCCATCGTCTGCTTGTCGAAATGCGGCTCCAGGGCGTCGTAAGCGTACGGCAGGGATGGCAGGGTATAGCTCATAATCATCTCCATTATTGTCGGGCGGCAAACGTGTTAATGCCGCGTAAGCAGTTGGTTCATTATAGTTAATTAAATGATATTGAAAATGTTTATCAATGCCGTAGTTTTAATAAGGTTATAACTTTTCGTTATGTCACTGATCTGGCGGGGGCTGCGGAGAAGTCAGGGGTAGAGCCGGGATTCTATTACGCGGCGTTATGGCTGCGGTGGCGCCACTGAACCGGGGTCATCCCCACTTCGCGGTTAAACACCACCGAGAAGTAGTTGCTGTCCTCAAAGCCGCACTGCATCGCCACTTCACTCACCATCAGCTCGGTATGCTGCAGCAGATACTGGGCGTGGCAGATCCGCAGCTGACGCAGATAGTGGTTCACCGTCATGCCGGTCTGGGTTCGGAACTGCTGGCGCAGGGCGCGCTCGCTGCACTGCTCCTGCTCGCAAAACTTCTCCAGCACAAAGCTGCGGTTCAGGCTGCCAGACAGCGCGGTGATGAGCTTATCCAGCAGCGCTTCCGGCTCGCTGGCGGTCGGGTTGTCCGGGGCGTAGCGGTAGCGTTTGAGCATGATCACCAGCTGGGCAAACAGCAGCTCCGCCAGGTCATAGCCGTGGGGATCGTCCTTCAGGCTCTCCTGCTCCAGTTGGGCAATGATCTGGCGCACCTGAGTCATACCGTTGCTGCCAAGCCGCCAGTGTGGTGCTCCGCGGGCGTTCATAAAGCCGGGGATGTTGGCTCCCCAGTCCACGTTGAGCTTCAGCCGGTCGGGGCAGTAGATGATGTTCTGCAGCACCAGATCGTTCACCGAGGCGTAGGCGTGTTTGTCTTCCGCGCGGATGTAAAACAGGTCACCGCGGGTAATACGGTAGGGGCGATCGTTGAGGATATGCAGGCCGTTGCCGCGCCACACCAGCACCAGCTCGCAGAAGTCGTGGGTATGTTCGGCAAAGACATTCTGCGGATAGCGGTCCGCCACCGCGACGGCCTGAGCAGCGGATGCAAAAAAATCGGCTCTGCGAAGAATCAACTGTCCTGCCACGTCACAACCTCACCGGGGAATAACCTGACATTATTACCCGCTTTGCGGCAATAAAACGGTGATTTTCCTCGCGTTACTGAAGTGAAGCATCCCGGCCCTGGCGAATATCGCGCGGCGACCAGCTAAATTCCCGGCGAAACAGGGTCGAAAAGTGGTTACTGTCGCCGAAACCGCAGCGATAGGCGATATCCGTGACGCTATCATCGGTATGGCGCAGCAGATGCCGCGCTTTAATCAGCCGCAGACGGTTCAGGTAGCGCTGCGGCGTCTGCCCGGTGTGCTGTTTGAGCTGGCGATGCAGGGTGCGCAGCGAGAGAGAAAAGTTATCCGCCAGCGTCTCCCAGCAGACATCCTCCGCGTAGTGATCTTCCAGCCAGGCCATCAGCTGGTTGAGGCGGGCGTCATTATCCGCCGCCCCTTCGACCAGGCTGCCGCGGCGCAGCAGCACCAGCAGTTGCATAAAGAGGATTTCACGGCTGGCGAGGGCGTGGGTCTCCTGCCCCTCTTCAGCCTGCTCCATCTGGCTCACCAGCTGGCGCACCTGTTGCAGCGTGGCCTGGTTCACCCGCCAGTGCGACGGATAGTGCCCGTCCAGCTCCTGGGGCAGGAGCTGGTTCAACCCCGACAAAAACTGGAACGCCTCCGGGGAGCGATAGAGCACGTTGGTCAGGCACAGGTTATCGGTATGTTCATACATGTGCCGGTCATGATCGCGCACGAAGCAGACCGTTCCGCCGCTGATGGTGTACGGCTGGCCGTTGAAGACGTGGATACCCGTACCGTGCTCCACGATCACAATCTCATGAAAATCATGATGATGTTCCGGAAAGGCAGCCTGGGGCAGCCGCGGCTCAATCGCCACAGGCGAGTGGCCTGAAGGAAAAAAATCCACGCTGTGCAGTACGGTCATAACGGGTCACCAGATGATAAGAGTTCTCAAAATAGTAATTTAGGGTTCCCCGCCTCACCTTAAATTTTCGACAGCAAATGGCGCAAACCCTGTCGCTTTTTCAAGAAGCGGCGGGAAAGATCTGGAAATGCGGTCACCGTCACATCGCCTGCAAGTGCCGTTAAAAACGGAAAATGTGAACTCTCTCACGTTCATCTTTGCTTTCTTGCCAGCGCCTGAAATGCGCTGTCAGTAGCAAGAAGGTCGCCTTCCCTTCCCTTTTTTACACTGTCCGGCAATGACTTCAGGAAGGACCGGACCATGACTTTTCGCCATTGTGTGGCTGTCGATTTAGGCGCATCCAGCGGCCGGGTGATGCTGGCAAGCTACCACCGCGAGGCGCGCACGCTTCAGCTTCGCGAAATCCACCGTTTCGTTAACTGTCTGCAAAAGCGGGACGGCTTTGACTGCTGGGATATCGACACCCTGGAAGCGGAGATCCGCACCGGGCTGAATAAGGTTTGTGAAGAAGGCATTCGCATCGACAGCATCGGGATTGATACCTGGGGCGTGGATTATGTTCTGCTGGACAGCAACGGCCAGCGCATCGGCCTGCCGGTCTCCTACCGCGACAGCCGCACCGACGGGGTAATGGCGCACGCGCTGGCGCAGTTGGGCAAGGCGGAGATCTATGGCCGCAGCGGCATCCAGTTCCTGCCGTTTAATACCCTCTATCAGCTGCGTGCCCTGGTTGAACAGCAGCCGGAGCTGGTGGCGAAGGTCGCCCACGCCCTGCTGATCCCGGACTACTTCAGCTACCGCCTTACCGGCCAGATGAACTGGGAATATACCAACGCCACCACCACCCAGCTGGTGAACATCAATTCCGATACCTGGGACGAGAACCTGCTCAACTGGACCGGCGCGCCGCGCGACTGGTTTGGCACGCCGACCCATCCGGGCAATGTAATCGGTCACTGGATTTGCCCCCGGGAGAATGCCATCCCGGTGGTGGCCGTCGCCAGCCATGACACCGCCAGCGCGGTGATCGCCGCCCCGCTAGCCTCAAAAGATGCGGCGTATCTCTCCTCCGGCACCTGGTCGCTGATGGGCTTTGAGAGCAAAACCCCCTACACCAGCGATAGCGCGCTGGCGGCCAACATCACCAACGAGGGCGGCGCAGAGGGCCGCTACCGGGTGCTGAAAAACATTATGGGGCTGTGGCTGCTACAGCGGGTGCTGAAGGAAAAAGGTATCAGCGACCTGGCTGCCCTGATCGCTGAGACGGAAATCCTGCCGTCGTGCCGCTTCCTGATCAACCCCAATGACGACCGCTTTATCAATCCGGCCAATATGAGCGCCGAGATTCAGGCCGCCTGCCGCGAAAGCGCGCAGCCGGTGCCGGAGAGCGCCGCCGAGCTGGCGCGCTGCATCTTCGACAGCCTCGCCCTGCTCTATGCCGAGGTGCTGCACGAGCTGGCCACCCTGCGCGAGAAGCCGTTCAGCCAGCTGCACATCGTGGGCGGCGGCTGCCAGAACCAGCTGCTCAACCAGCTGTGCGCCAACGCCTGCGGCATCACGGTGTTAGCCGGGCCGGTCGAGGCCTCCACCCTCGGCAATATTGGCATTCAGCTGATGACCCTCGACGAACTGAACAACGTCGACCAGTTCCGCCAGGTGGTGACCGGCAACTATGGCCTGACCACCTTTACCCCTCATCCCGATCATGAGATTGCCCGCTACCGAGCGCAGTTTCAGCAACAACGACCGACAAAGGAGCTTTGCGCATGACCACTCAACTTGAACAAGCCTGGGAACTGGCTAAACAGCGTTTCGCCGCCGTGGGCGTGGATGTCGAGGAGGCTCTGCGTCAGCTCGACCGTCTGCCGGTCTCTATGCACTGCTGGCAGGGTGATGACGTCGCCGGTTTTGAGAACCCGGGCGGGGCGCTGACCGGCGGTATTCAGGCCACCGGTAACTATCCGGGCAAGGCGCGTAACGCCGCCGAACTGCGGGCGGATCTGGAGCTGGCCCTGAGCCTGATCCCGGGTCCTAAGCGCCTGAACCTGCACGCCATCTATCTGGAATCCGACGAGCCCGTCGAGCGTAACGCCATCAAACCAGAACATTTTAAAAACTGGGTCGAGTGGGCGAAAGCTAACAAGCTGGGGCTGGATTTTAACCCCTCCTGCTTCTCGCATCCGCTGAGCGCCGACGGCTTTACCCTCGCCCACGCCAACGACGAGATCCGCCAGTTCTGGATCGACCACGTGAAGGCCAGCCGCCGCGTGTCGGCGTACTTTGGCGAGCAGCTTGGCACCCCATCGGTGATGAATATCTGGATCCCGGACGGGATGAAAGACATCACCGTTGACCGCCTCGCCCCACGTCAGCGCCTGCTGGCGGCGCTGGATGAAGCCATCAGTGAAAAGCTCGACCCGGCGCACCACATCGATGCCGTGGAGAGCAAGCTGTTCGGCATTGGCGCCGAGAGCTACACCGTGGGCTCCAACGAGTTCTACATGGGTTACGCCACCAGCCGCCAGACCGCGCTGTGTCTGGACGCGGGTCACTTCCATCCGACTGAAGTCATCTCCGACAAGATCTCCGCCGCGATGCTCTATGTGCCGCACCTGCTGCTGCACGTCAGCCGTCCGGTGCGCTGGGACAGCGACCACGTGGTGCTGCTGGATGACGAAACCCAGGCCATCGCCAGCGAAATTATCCGCCATGACCTGTTTGACCGGGTACATATCGGCCTCGACTTCTTTGATGCCTCCATCAACCGCATCGCGGCGTGGGTGATCGGCACCCGCAACATGAAGAAAGCCCTGCTGCGCGCTCTGCTGGAGCCCACCGCCGAGCTGCGCGCGCTGGAAGCCGCGGGGGATTACACCGCGCGTCTGGCCCTGCTGGAAGAGCAAAAATCACTGCCGTGGCAGGCGGTATGGGAGATGTACTGCCAGCGCAACGACGCCCTGGCGGGCAGCCAGTGGCTGGATAACGTCCGGGCGTATGAGCAGGACGTATTAGCCAGTCGCACGTAAATAACATTGCCGGGTGGCGCTTCGCTTACCCGGCCTACGTTTAGCTGTAGGCCCGGCAAGCGAAGCGCCACCGGGCGTTTTCAAAGGAATCAAAAAATGCAGACCATCACCCAATCCTGGTTCGTCCAGGGCATGATCAAAGCCACCTCCGACGCCTGGCTGAAAGGCTGGGACGAGCGCAACGGCGGCAACCTGACGCTGCGCCTGGATGACGCGGATATCGCCCCGTTTGAAGCGGATTTCCACGCCAAACCGCGCTATATCGCCCTGAGCCAGCCGATGCCGCTGCTCGCCAACACGCCGTTTATCGTCACCGGTTCCGGCAAATTCTTCCGCAACGTACAGCTCGATCCCACCGCCAATTTAGGGGTGGTAAAAGTGGACAGCGACGGCGCGGGCTACCACATTCTTTGGGGGCTGACTGACGAAGCGGTGCCAACATCTGAACTGCCGGCCCACTTCCTCTCCCACTGCGAGCGCATCAAAGCCACGGGGGGAAAAGACCGCGTGATCATGCACTGCCACGCCACCAACCTGATCGCCCTGACTTTTGTGCTGGAGAACAACTCAGACGTCATCACCCGTCAGCTGTGGGAAGGCAGCACCGAGTGTCTGGTGGTGTTCCCGGATGGCGTGGGCATTCTGCCGTGGATGGTGCCGGGTACCGACGAAATCGGCAGCGCCACGGCGGTGGAGATGCAAAAACATTCGCTGGTGCTGTGGCCGTTCCACGGCGTGTTCGGCAGCGGCCCGACGCTGGACGAAACCTTTGGCCTGATCGATACCGCCGAGAAGTCTGCGGAAGTGCTGGTAAAAGTTTATTCAATGGGTGGCATGAAGCAGACCATCACCCGGGAAGAACTGATTGCGCTGGGTAAACGCTTTGGCGTTAATCCTGTGCAGTCAGCGTTAGATCTCTACAAATAAGAACATCGCGCCCCGCTCATTGAGACGGGGCGAATCTACACCTGCAAACCCTACAAAACTCAATTAAGTGGAGTAAAAGCAATGAAAATAAAGACAAGCTTGATCCTCACCGTTGCCGCCCTGGCGTTGTCCGGTTCTGCTTTAGCTGAAGTGAAAATCGCCCTGGTGGCGAAATCCTTAGGTAACGGCTTCTTTGAAGCGGCAAACGTGGGTGCCCAGGAGGCAGCTAAAGAGTTGGGGGATGTCAAAGTCATCTATACCGGGCCGACCACCACCACCGCCGAAGCCCAGATCGAAGTCCTCAACGGGTTGATCGCTCAGGGTGTCGATGCGATCGCTATCTCCGCCAACGATCCTGACGCCGTGGTGCCGGTGCTGAAAAAAGCGATGCAGCGCGGGATCAAAGTGGTCTCCTGGGATTCCGGCGTGGCGAAAGCCGGGCGCCAGATCCACCTCAACCCTTCTAATAACGCGCTGATTGGCGAGACCAACGTCAAGCTGGCGGCCGACGCGCTGAAAGCGCTGAATGTGGAGAAAGGCGACGTGGCGGTGCTGAGCGCTACCCCTACCTCTACTAACCAGAACACCTGGATTGCCGAGATGAAAAAGGTGCTGCCGCAGTACCCGTCCGTCAATCTGGTGACCGTGGCCTATGGCGACGATCTCTCTGACAAGAGCTACCGCGAAGCGGTTGGCCTGCTTAAAACCTACCCGGATCTGAAAGTGATCGTCTCCCCGTCGTCAGTCGGTATCGTGGCGGCGGCGCAGGCGGTGAAAGATCAGGGCAAGATCGGCAAAGTGTACGTCACCGGCTTAGGGTTGCCGTCTGAAATGGCGGGCGCGGTGAAATCCGGCGCCAGCAAGAGCTTCGCCATCTGGAACCCGATTGACCTCGGTTATGCCGCGACTTACTTAGCGGATGATCTGGTGAAAGGCACGGCGACCAAAGACGAAGCCAGCATGGGCAAACTGGGCAAAGTGAAGCTGGATGCCGACGGCAACGGCGCGATGGCGGAGCCGTTCGTTTACGATGCCAGCAACATTGATAAGTTCTCAAAAATCTTCTGATGCGTTTTGTAGGCCGGATAAGCGTAGCGCCATCCGGCCTACAAAATCCCCTATGGTGGAGAACTATCATGACCCCATTACTGGCACTCAACGGCATCACCAAAGTTTTCCCTGGCGTGCGTGCCCTTGAAAACGTGCAGCTTGAACTCTGGCCCGGCAAAGTCACCGCCCTGATCGGTGAAAACGGCGCGGGCAAATCGACGCTGGTGAAAGTGATGACCGGCATCTACCAGCCCGACGAGGGCGAAATCCTCTATAAAGCGATCCCCATCCAGCTGCCGACCCCTGACGCGGCGCACAAGGTGGGTATTACCGCCATCCACCAGGAGACCGTGCTGTTCGATGAGCTGTCGGTCACCGAAAATATTTTTGTCGGTCAGTATCTCTATAAAGGCTTTTTCAAAAAGCTCGACTGGCCGGAGATGCACCGCCGGGCGCAGGCGATCCTCACCCGTCTGGAGGTGCAGATTGACCCGCGTGCGACGCTGAAAACCCTGAGCATCGCCCAGCGGCATATGGTGGCGATTGCCCGTGCGCTGTCGTTTGATGCCCAGGTGGTGATCCTCGATGAACCCACCGCTGCCCTGTCGCAGCATGAAATTCTCGAGTTCTATCAGATTGTCGAACGCTTAAAGCAGGAGGGAAAAGCCATCCTCTTTATCTCCCACAAGTTCGACGAGATTTTTGAGCTGGCGGATCACTACACCATCCTGCGCGACGGCGTATTTGTCGGCGCCGGGGCCATCAACGACATCACCGAAGAGCGGATGGTGGCGATGATGGTGGGGCGCGCCATTACCCAGACCTTCCCGAAGGTGGAATGCGAAAAAGGCGACACGGTGCTGGAGGTGAAAAATCTCTGCCACCCGACCGAGTTCGCCAATATTTCCTTTACCCTGCGCAAAGGCGAAATCCTCGGCTTCTATGGCCTGGTAGGCGCCGGGCGTACCGAGCTGATGCAGGCGCTCTCCGGCGTCTCGCGCCCCTCCTCCGGCAGCATTGTGCTGAACGGCAAAGCGCAGCATTTCCGCCAGCCGGCGGACGCCATCAAAGCCGGGATCGTCTGCGTGCCGGAAGAGCGCCAGAAGCAGGGGGCGATTATCGAGCTGTCGATTGCCCAGAACATCAGCCTGCCGCAGCTTGGCAAACTCAACGCCAGCGGCGTGCTGAACGACGCGCGCGAGTGGCAGCTGGCGGATGAATATGCAAAGCGGCTACAGGTGAAAGCCTTTAGCTGGAAACAGGCGGTGGAAACCCTCTCTGGCGGCAACCAGCAGAAAGTGGTGATTGGCAAATGGCTGGCGACCCATCCTGATGTCATCATTCTGGATGAACCGACCAAAGGGATCGATATCGGCTCCAAAGCGGCGGTGCATCAGTTTATGTCCGAGCTGGTCGGTCAGGGGCTGGCGGTGATCATGGTCTCCTCTGAACTGCCGGAAGTGATGGGCATGGCCGACAGGATCATCGTCATGCATGAAGGGTTAATGGTGGCGGAGTATCAGGCGGAGGGCGCGACGGCGGAAACCATCGTCAGCGCCGCCAGCGGTGCCAGACAGGAGGCCGCATAATGGTGCAACAACTGCTTAAACACCGCGAGGCGCTGCTGGCGGCGGTGATTGTGCTGATGGTGATCGCCATCGGCACCCGCGTCCCGTCGTTTATCGCGCCGGGCAACCTGGTGGAGATGTTTAACGACACCTCGATTCTGATCATCCTCGCCCTCGGCCAGATGATGGTGCTGCTCACCAAAGGCATCGACCTGTCGATGGCGGCGAACCTGGCGCTGACCGGGATGATTGTCGCCCTGATTAACTTTCATTACCCCGAGGTGCCGGTCTGGGTGCTGCTCATTCTGGCGACGGCCCTGGGCCTGCTGATGGGCGTTATCAACGGTCTGCTGGTGTGGAAGATGGGCATCCCGGCGATTGTGGTAACGCTCGGCACCATGAGCATCTACCGCGGGATTATCTTCTTGCTCTCCGGCGGGGGCTGGGTCAACTCCAACCAGATGGGGGCGGATTTCCTCGGCCTGCCGCGTGCGTCGGTGCTGGGTTTACCGGTGCTGAGCTGGTGCGCCATCGCCGCCCTGCTGCTGGTGGGCTATTTCCTGCGCTACAGCCGCACCGGGCGGGCGCTCTACACCGCAGGCGGTAACGCCACGGCGGCGTACTACACCGGCATCAACGCCGGCAAAATGCAGTTTGTCAGCTTCTGCCTCTCCGGGGCGCTGGCCGGGTTCTGCGGCTATCTGTGGATCTCGCGCTTCGCGGTGGCCTATGTCGACGTGGCGAACGGCTTTGAACTCCAGGTAGTGGCGGCCTGCGTGATCGGCGGCATCAGTACCATGGGCGGTACGGGCCGGGTGTTAGGTTGCCTGTGCGGGGCGCTCTTCCTCGGCGTCATCAACAATGCCCTGCCGGTGATCGGCGTATCGCCGTTCTGGCAGATGGCGATTTCCGGGACGGTGATTGTGATTGCGGTGCTGCTCAATGAACGCGGCAACAAGCGCAAAGGACGGCTGATCCTGCGCGATGCGGCGCTGGCACGTCAGAAACAGGCGGTAAGATCATGAGTAAAGTGATGACCTCTGAAGAGATGAAAAATACCCCGGCTCCGGCGGGCATTTTCCAGCGCCTGCTGTGCTGGGAGGGTTTTCTGCTGGCGGTCACCCTGGCGGTGTTCGTGGGCAATGCCCTGGCCTCCCCGTACTTCCTGAATATCTGGAACCTGTCGGATGCGACCTTCAACTTCACCGAAAAGGCGATCATCGTGCTGCCGATGGCGATGCTGATTATCGCCCGGGAGATTGACCTGTCGGTGGCCTCCACTATCGCCCTGAGCTCCACGGTGATGGGCTTCTGCGCGGCGGCGGGGCTGGATACACCGTGGCTGGTCTGCGTGGGGTTAGGGGTTGGCCTGCTGTGTGGGCTGTTCAACGGCCTGCTGGTGACCCGCTTTAACCTGTCGTCGATTGTGATCACCATCGGCACTATGAGCCTCTATCGCGGCATCACCTACATTCTGTTGGGTGACCAGGCGCTTAATACCTGGCCGGAGAGCTTCGCCTGGTTCGGCCAGGGATACGTCTGGGGCGCGCTGTCGTTTGAGTTCGCGCTGTTTATGGTGCTGGCGGTGGTGTTTGCCTTCGTGCTGCACAAAACCAACTTCGGGCGTCGTACCTACGCCATCGGTAATAACCCCACCGGGGCATGGTATTCCGGCATCAACGTCAAGCGTCACAATCTGATCCTCTTCGCCCTGGTGGGGCTGATGGCCGGGCTGGCCTCGGTGCTGCTCACCTCGCGTCTGGGCAGTACCCGCCCGACGATTGCGATGGGCTGGGAGCTGGCGGTGGTGACCATGGCGGTGCTTGGCGGGGTCAATATTCTCGGCGGTTCCGGCAGCATGGTAGGCGTGATTATCGCCGCCTTCCTGATGGGGCTGGTCACCTTCGGCCTGAGCCTGCTCAACGTGCCGGGCATCGTGATGTCGGTAATTATCGGCGCAATGCTGATTGTGGTGATCTCCCTGCCGATCATCACCCGCCGCGTAATGCAGCGAAGACGGATCTAGTGCCGGGTGGCGCTGTGTACAAGCGCAGCGCCGCCGGGCATAAAAATCACCGTAATTAAGGAGAATTATCATGAGCTTTATGTTGGCGCTGCCGAAAATCAGCCTGCACGGCGCAGGCGCAATCGGCGATATGGTTAAGCTGGTGGCAAACAAACAGTGGGGCACCGCGCTGATTGTCACCGACGGTCAGCTGGTAAAAATGGGCCTGCTCGACAGCCTGTTTACCGCTCTCGACGCAGAGCGGATGTCGTATCACCTGTTTGACGCGGTCTTCCCGAATCCGACGGAAGAACTGGTGCAGCAGGGCTTTGCCGCTTTCCAGGATGCGCAGTGCGATTACATCATTGCCTTCGGGGGCGGCAGCCCGATCGACACCGCCAAAGCGATTAAAATTCTCACCGCCAATCCTGGCCCGTCTACCGCTTATTCCGGCGTCGGCAAAGTGCTCAACCCCGGCGTGCCGCTGGTGGCCATCAACACCACCGCAGGTACGGCGGCAGAGATGACCAGCAATGCGGTGATCATCGACTCTGCCCGTCAGGTCAAAGAGGTGATTATCGACCCGAACATCATCCCGGACATTGCCGTGGATGACGCCAGCGTGATGCTCGATATTCCGGCCTCCGTCACCGCCGCCACCGGGATGGACGCCCTGACCCACGCCATCGAAGCCTATGTCTCCGTCGGCGCTCACCCCCTCACCGATGCCAACGCGCTGGAGGCGATTCGCCTGATCGCCCACTGGCTACCGGAAGCGGTCGACAACGGACATAACCTGGAGGCGCGCGAGCAGATGGCCTACGGCCAGTATCTGGCAGGTATGGCCTTTAACAGCGCCGGACTGGGACTGGTGCATGCCCTGGCCCACCAACCGGGGGCCACGCACAACCTGCCGCACGGCGTGTGCAACGCCATCCTGCTGCCGATCATCGAAAACTTTAACCGCCCGAACGCCGTGGAACGCTTTGCCCGCGTGGCCCAGGCGATGGGCGTAGATACCCGCGAGATGAGCGACGAAGCGGCCAGCATGGCGGCGATCAACGCCATCCGCACCCTGAGCAGTCGCGTCGGTATTCCATCCGGCTTCAGCAAGCTGGGCGTCACCAAAGCCGACATCGAAGGCTGGCTCGACAAAGCCCTCGCCGACCCGTGCGCCCCCTGCAACCCACGCAGCGCCAGCCGCGACGAGGTGCGCGAACTCTATCTGGAGGCATTATGATCCGCAAAGCCTTTGTGATGCAGGTAAACCCTGACGCACACGAGGAGTATGAACGTCGTCACAACCCGATCTGGCCCGAGCTGGAAGCGGTGCTGAAAGACCACGGCGCCCACCACTACGCCATTTATCTCGATAAAGAACGTCACCTGCTGTTTGCCACGGTGGAGATCGAATCGGAAGAGCGCTGGAATGCGGTGGCGAACACCGATGTCTGCCAGCGCTGGTGGAAATATATGGGGGAGGTGATGCCCGCTAACCCGGACAACAGCCCGGTGAGCACCGGGCTGAAAGAGGTGTTTTACCTGGCCTGATGTGTTAACGCTGCCGCGCTCGCGGCAGCGATCTCCCGCTTACTGCTCAACGTAAACGCCGACAACACCGTCACCGCCAGCACAAAACAGCCCAGCATCAGGTAGGTATCCTGGAAGCCGATCCGGTCATACATATTCCCGGCAAAGGCGGAGAGAAAAATCGCCGCCAGCTGTTTGGCGAAGTTGAAGCCAATCAAGTAGATGGTTGCAGACAGCCGGGTATCGAACACCCCCGTGATGTACTTGAACGCCCCCACCAGCAGGAACGGGACTTCCAGCGCGTGGAGCATCTTCAGGGCCACCACTTCGACGGCGGTGGTGGCAAATGACGAACCGATAATACGCGTCGCCATGATCACCCCGGCAATCAGCAGCGTATTTTTCGCGCCAATGCGGTTTATGATCCACGGCGAGCAGAACATGATGATGGCGTTGCAAATCTCTCCGGCAGTGGTCGCAAAACCGAACGCCCGCGTGCCCTCCTCCGGCGTGGCGAAGAAGGTTTTAAAGAAGGTGGCGAACTGCTGATCGAAGACGTCATAGACGCAGGCCACGCCAATCACGTACAAAATAAACATCCACATTTTGCGCTGGCGGAACAGGTTGATGACGGTTTTGACGGTGATCTGCGGCTGGTTTGCGCCAAGGGCGTTCATCACCTGCGCGGTCTGGTTCGGCTTCGGTTTAGCCACCACCAGCAGCAGCATCAGGACCAGCGCCGCGGCGGAGCCCATCCAGAAGACATACGACGGATCGATGCCAAACAGGATGCCGCCCGTCGAGGCGCACAGCCCCCAGCCGAGGCAGCCAAACATGCGCGCCTTGCCGTACTCAAAGAAGCTGTTGCGGCTTACGCGCTCAATATAGGCCTCAATGGCGCCCGATCCCGCCGAAAAGACAAAGCCGATATAGACCCCACCGCTTAACGCCCCGAGCCAGATGTTGGTCTTCAGCAGCGGGGCGAAGACGTAGAGGAAAAAGGGCGCGAAGAGAAACAGCAGGACCGCGATGATCCACAGCAGATGTTTTTTCAGCCCCAGCTTGTCCGACACCACCCCCAGCACCGGCTGGAATGAGATGGCAAACAGCGAGATGCAGGAGAAGACGATCCCGGTATGGGTTTTATTCAGACCAATGATATCCGACAGCCAGATCGGCAGGAACGGAAAGCAGGTGGCCATGATGAAGAAGTAGAGAAAGAAGAACGACCCGAAGATCCAGAAGTTCGGATTGTCTTTATGGGTACAGGCAGTCGTGTTCATTATTTTTATCCTCAACTCAGGGCCGGTTGCCCGGCCCGTTACCCTTATACGCGTTCAACGCCAATCAGAATGGCGGTTTCCGGATCCAGAACCGGCAGGGCCAGCCCCGCCTGCATCAACCATTCGCCGCTCACCGTTTGCGGCGTCTCCATCCAGGCCGGCAGCTTGCGCATGGTGTGCCCTCCCTCCCCGGTCAGGCGGATATTGGGGTGATCGAGCAGCGTGATGCGGTACCGGGCGTTGGCCGCCAGCCCCGGCATACGCAGCGGCATCATCAGGGTGTAGTCCGGCATCGCCATCTGGCTGACAATAAACAGCCCCTGACGCTGATCCGCGCTCACAATTCCCTGCGCCAGGGTGGTGCTGTCCGGCATATCCACCCGCCACTGGGTGCCGTGGTGGATCACCTCGCGCCACTGCTTATGCAGGGCCGCGTAGTGCCGGTAGCCTTCGCGCTCCTGCTCATCCACGGCGAGGGGATCCAGCTCCAGCCCCATATGGCCGAACAGCGCCGTCAGGCCCCGGAAGGCGATGCTGTGCTGGCGGAAAGTGGCGTGACATTTATGATGACCGATGTGCGCGCCCATCACCTCCGGCGGGAAGAAGTAGCTCATGCCACGCTGGATAGTATTACGTTCCAGCGCGTCGTTGTTATCCGAGGCCCAGAAGCGATGGCAGCGGGTCAGCACTTCATAGTCAATACGCCCGCCGCCGGAGGAGCAGGATTCAAACTCCACGTGCGGGAAGCGCTCGCCCAGGATATCCAGCAGGCGGTAGAACTGGCGGGTCTGGGCATCGGCCGCGGCCTTACCGTTATGGCCCGGCTGCACCAGCTCGCGGTTCATGTCCCACTTCACATAGTCAACCTGATGCTCACCCAGCAGCCAGCTCATGCGCTCCAGCAGGTAGTCGAAAGCGGCAGGAATGTTGAGGTTCAGCACCCACTGGTGGCGGCCGGTGGCCTGTTCATACCCCGGCAGGGCCAGCACCCAGTCCGGGTGGGCGCGACAGAGATCGGAGTTCGGGTTAATCATCTCCGGCTCAACCCAGATGCCAAACTCCATCCCGAGATCTTTGACGTGGTTGATCACCGGCGTCAGGCCGTTGGGGTATTTCTGCTCGTCGAGATACCAGTCCCCCAGCGCGGCATGGTCGTCATTGCGGCCTTTGAACCAGCCGTCGTCGATGATAAAGCGCTCCACCCCCAGCGAGGCCGCTTCATCCGCCATCCGCATGATGTATTCCGGGTCGTGGTTAAAGTAGATCCCCTCCCAGGTGTTGAGATGCACCGGGCGCGGTTTGTTCTCCGGAAAGCGGATGATGTTGGCGCGCAGATAGCGGTGGAACTGCTGGCTCATACCGTTCAGCCCGTGCGCGGAGTAGCTGGCATAAAGGCGTGGCGTCCACAGGGTTTCCCCCTCCTCCACCGCCATTTCCCCCGGCAGGTAAAGCGCTTCGGCCTGCAGATAACGGCGGCCATCGGTTTTGGCCTCCGCGCGCAGGCGATGGTTGCCGCTCCAGCCCAGATGCACGCCCCAGACGTCACCCTGCATTTCGCTAAAGCCCGGCGTGCCGCCGATCAGCGCCGGGAAATGCTCATGGGAGCTGCGGCCCCGGCGGTTTTCAATCACAAAGCTGTCGTGCTCCAGCAGCAGGCGATGCGGCTGAAATTCGCGGATCCAGCGGCCATGAAAGGCCATCACTTCGCGGGCACGCTCCGCCAGCGGCAGGGTGACAGCCAGGCGCTCCACCTGCCACGGCTGGCTTTTGAGGTTAGTCAGGCCGTGACGAACCGCCAGCACGCCGCTGTCATCAAGGGCTATCTCGCTGGTCAGACGCAGGCCAGCGATCTCATCTTCGGCGGTGAGAGTCAGACTTTGCCCCTGCTGCGCGACGGCCACGGTCCGAAACCGTGGCGAACCATCCAGACCCTGACGGTGGCCTTCAATGCCCGGCGCGCCAAACAGGCCGTGGGCAAGCTCCGCCATCAGCGTCACCGGCGAGTCAACGTCAAGCCGGCCGTTAGCAATCGGGCGGGAAAGCGTGGCCGCATCTTGCGGCGAAAAGTGGCGAAGGTGTGGCCCCCAGTAAAGAATTTCGGCGAACGGATGGGTTTTGATCATCACATCCACCGTTTCGCTCGCGAGTCGTAAAATAGCCTCTTGCATCGGACATCTCCTGTCATCGGGATATCCTGAGTGTTGATCCGAAACGTTTCGGATACAAACCAAAACGTTTCGGATTTGTGATCGGGTTTAGAAATTAGGGAGAATTATGCCGTCTGGCCCGGAGAGAATTCCGGTTGCCATAACACCTGAAGCTGGCTTATTTCGCTGCCATTAATCAGTTGCAGCACCATATCGGCGATCTGCTTACCCACGCCCTGACGGGTGGACTGGATCACCGCCGCCACGTCGATATCGACAATGCTGTCCTGCGGCAGGCCGTCATACACCACCAGCGACACGGCATGCTCGCCGGTTAAGCGTCCCATCTGCGCCAGCGCCATCGCCGCACCATCGCCGTGAGTGTTGCAATCGGTGACGATCGCTGTCGGGGGCGCATCCAGCGCCAGCAATTGTTGGGTAGTGGTATAGCCTGCGCGGCGTGAAGGCGGCATGGTGCGCAGCCATTCGCTGGAGAGTCCGGCCTCTTTCAGGGCATCGAGATAACCCTGACGGCGCTGAGTGATAAAAGCCTGATTGTGGCTTTCGCCCAGGTACGCGATGCGTTGATGCCCGCGCGCAATCAGGTGCTGGGTGGCAGTATGCGTGCCCGCATAGTTATCAAAGTCGAACCAGGCATAGGGCTTTGGCAGATGGCTGCGCCCGAGCGCCAGGAAGGGGAACCCGGCGGCCTGCAACTGCTCCAGACGCGGATCGTTATCCAGCGTATGGGCCACAATCAGCGCATCCACACGACGGCTCTGCACCATCCGCATATAGCTGTGTTTATCAGCCAGATCGTCGTCGGCAATGAGCAGTAAGTCGATCTCATGACGCGCTAATTGGTGGCTAATTTCGCCGACCATGTCCATAAAGACGCTGTTATTGAGCGGAACGGGATGAACCGGAAAGACCAGCCCCACGGCGTCGATCTTGCCCATCTTCAGACGCCGGGCAAAGGTATTCGGGCGATAGCCGCGCCGCTGCGCTTCAGCCTCCACACGGGCCCGCGTCTCGCTGGAAACGTCATAATAGCCGTTGAGGGCGCGGCTTACCGTCGTTACCGACAGTCCCAGTTCTTTAGCAATGGCTTTAAGCGACATGATTATCCGTGTCTTTGGGTTAGTTTTGTTCCGCCACCATGAGCGCATACGTATCGGGCTCAAGGGCTTTGAAGAGATGCGGCTGGTCGGCAGGATAGCAAATATAGTCCCCTGGCCCCAGCTCCTCGGGCGATTCGGTCAGGCCAATCAGCGCCCGCCCCTTCATCACAATAATATGCTCAACCGAACCCGGCGGGTGCGGATGGGAGATACGATCCGCGCCGGGCTGGGCCATCAAAATATAGATATCGCGTCGGGCGCCCGGCGGGCATGCCGCCAGTAAAATGGCCTCATAGTTTGCCTGTTCCGCCATCACTTTTGTGCCTTCACCCAGGCGGATCACCTGGGTGGCAGGCTGCTGCGGTTCAAGCAGGCGGGCAAACGGAATATCCAGCGCCACACATAGCGACCATAACGTTTCGAGGCTGGGGTTGCCGTTACCGGACTCCAGCTGGGAGAGCGTGGATTTGGCGATCCCGGCACGGCGGGCGATCTCCGCCAGTGAAAGCCCGGTCCGCGTGCGCTCTCGCACCAGACTTTTGGCGATCACGCTAATTGGCTGCGTCATAAAACGATCTCACACACTGTTAAAACGAACGAATCGTTCATCTTGATAAACGATCTTATTGCGTTCATTATAATGGATACTCGTTCGATATGGCTAAATTTGTATGAAGCACACATTCTCTTGTCTCAATGGCGACACGGTCAAAGCCATCATCCTGGTCTGTCTGGCGGTGGGCGTCGTGGGGATGTCCTACGGCTCGCTGGCGATGGCGTACGGTTTTCCGCTGTGGGTGCCGTTTGTTCTCTCCATTTCGGTGCTGGCGGGCGCCTCGGAATTTATGTTTATCGGCATTGTCGCCAGCGGCGGTAATCCCCTTGCCGCGGCCGCCGCCGGGCTGCTGGTCAATGCCCGCCACGTACCATTTGGCGTAACGGTGCGTGAGCTGGTGGGCAAACGCGGCGCCAGCTTGCTGGGCTGTCACATTATGAATGACGAAAGCGTGGTCTTTGGCCTGTCGCAAAAAACGCCGGAACAGCGTAAAGCCGCCTACTGGCTCTGCGGCCTGGGGGTGGCCATCATCTGGCCGCTGGGCACCCTGCTGGGAGCGATGGTCGGCAAACTGCTGCCGGAGCCGGAGACCATCGGGCTGGATGCGGTCTTCCCGGCCATTTTGCTGGCCTTAGTCGTGCCCGCCTTTAAAAACCGCACCACGCTGATTCGCGCCTGTAGCGGGGCGGCGTTGTCCCTGGCCGCGGTGCCGTTTGCGCCGGTGGGGCTGCCGGTGCTGCTCTCCCTGCTTGGCCTCGCGGCGAGGAAGAAATAATGGAAAATATAACCGTCTTTATTCTTGGCATCGCCCTGCTTTCCGCAGGCACCTACCTGATGCGTCTCGGCGGGGCGAAACTGGGCAGCCGGTTAGCGCTGTCTGAACGCTCCCAGGCGCTGCTCTCGGATGCGGCAACGGTGTTGCTCTTTTCGGTGGCGCTGGCGACCACCTTCTATGAAGGAGAACATTTCGCCGGGATGGCGCGGGTGTTGGGTGTGGCCTTTGCGGTGTTCCTCGCCTGGCGCAAGGTGCCGTTGATTTTCGTGATTGTCGCGGCGGCGGTGGTTACGGCGCTATTACGTCTGGCGGGCATAAACTAAAAAAGCGCCCCGGGGGCGCTCTTTCGACAGATGCTTTGTGCTTATTTGTTCAGTTCAGCGGTCATGTGTACACGGTTACCGGAGAAGGCCTGGGTAATGGTGTAAGAGGAGGCGCCGGCCTGCTCAGCCTGAGCGGCAATTTTCGCTTCCGCGCCTTCAATGGTGCTGGCTGAGGCGGTGACGGACTGGGCAGCGAAAGAACCGAAAGAAGTAGCCAGAGCGATTACTGCGACAAAAGTTTTGATGCTTTTCATGATGTAAATCCTTTCAGTAAGTTGTTGGTGTAAGGCGCCGTGCCTTGATGTGATAAATAATAGACCTCATCACCGACAACTGATAGCGGAAGGATTTGCTCTAAACATTCAAAATTATTGATCAATTATCAGACGCCCCGGATGGGTATACACCGTGGCCCTTCCCGGCTTGCAGAAGCCCACCAGCGTCAGGTTACAGCGCTCTGCCACCTCCACCGCCAGGGTGGTGGCGGCCGAGACGGCAAACAGGATCTCAACGCCGCACATAGCGGCCTTCTGCACCATCTCATAGCTGGCGCGGCTGGAGACAAGCGCAGCGCCCTGCTGCCAGACGTCGCTTTCCCCGGCCCGACGGCCCAACAGTTTATCCAGCGCCACATGTCGCCCGACGTCCTCATGCCCGCCCGCAATCTCGCCGTTCGGTAATACCCAGGCGGCGGCATGGGTACATCCGCTTAGCTGCCCGATAGGCTGCACGTCGTTGAGATGCGCAAGCGCCCGATCGAGGTGGGCCAGGTTAAAGCGCTGGGTGAACGGCAGCGGCACCACGGGCTTGCCAATATCGTTAAGCTGCTCCACGCCACAGACGCCGCAGCCGGTGCGTCCGGCCAGCGCGCGGCGGCGCTCTTTGAGGGCCATAAAACGACGGCTGGAGAGCTCAATCTGCACTTCGAGACCATTGCAAACGGATATCACCTCCATGCCGTAGATCTCACGCGGGTGCTCAATGATGCCTTCAGACAGCGAAAAGCCGATGGCAAACAGCGCCAAATCTTTGGGGGAGGCCATCATTACCACATGGGAGATACCGTTATAAACCAGCGCGACGGGCACCTCTTCCGCCAGAAAATCGGGAGTCGGGAGGCTAATCTGAGGGGGTCTGTGTACCCGGCGTTCTGCCACACCGGCAGGCAGTGACGTAAGGTGGGTATCACCATTTTGTTTCAACACAACGCATTTCCTGAGCAACCACGTGGGGAGGCCTGCTATTGCACCATACTTTTCCGGCCTGGCGCATAGTATGGATCAATTTTTACCGCTCTGTCCGCGCAACTTTACCTGAGGGACAAACCCGACGCATGAACAGGTTTGTAACAGTTCGGGGGCACCATGTGATCAATATCACATTTTATAATCATCACCGTGATAATACGTTCACTTTGTTTTAACGCCGTTGGAACAAGCGTACCGACATTGTGGTATTCTGGCATACCCCTCGTGGAAATGAGGGTTTAACGCAAATTTTCAACTTTGCGGTCAAAAAATCAACCGTGAAGTAAAACAATAATGACCCCAAATAATTCGCGCAGGCGTGAAGAGTGAAGGGTAGCAATGTCGAAACAAGGAGTGACCCATGCAGGTCAGCAGAAGGCAGTTCTTTAAGATCTGCGCTGGCGGTATGGCAGGCACCACGGCAGCAGCACTGGGCTTTGCGCCCGGCGTCGCGCTGGCGGAAACGCGGCAGTATAAACTGCTGCGCACCCGCGAAACCCGTAATACCTGTACATACTGCTCCGTCGGCTGTGGGCTGTTAATGTATAGCCTCGGCGACGGCGCGAAAAACGCCAAAGCATCTATTTTCCATATTGAAGGGGACCCGGATCATCCGGTTAACCGCGGCGCGCTCTGCCCGAAAGGGGCCGGTCTGGTGGACTTTATTCACTCCGAAAGCCGCCTGAAATATCCTGAGTATCGTGCGCCAGGTTCAGATAAATGGCAGCAAATCAGCTGGGAAGAGGCATTTGACCGCATCGCCACACTGATTAAAAAAGATCGCGATGCCAACTTTATTGCCCAGAATGCAGATGGCGTAACGGTAAACCGCTGGCTCTCCACCGGCATGCTGTGCGCCTCGGCCTCCAGCAACGAAACCGGCTATTTAACCCAGAAATTTACGCGCGCACTCGGTATGCTCGCGGTCGACAACCAGGCGCGTGTCTGACACGGACCAACGGTAGCAAGTCTTGCTCCAACATTTGGTCGCGGTGCGATGACCAACCACTGGGTCGACATCAAGAACGCCAACCTTATTGTGGTGATGGGCGGTAACGCCGCTGAAGCGCACCCTGTTGGGTTCCGCTGGGCGATGGAAGCCAAAATCCACAACGGTGCGAAACTGATTGTGATCGATCCCCGCTTTACGCGTACAGCGTCGGTGGCGGATTTCTACACCCCTATTCGTTCAGGTACTGACATCACTTTCCTGTCAGGCGTACTGCTGTACCTGATGACTAACGAAAAATATAACCGCGAATACACCGAAGCCTATACCAACGCCAGCCTGATCGTGCGTGAGGATTACCACTTCGAAGATGGCCTGTTCAGCGGTTACGACGCCGAAAAACGCAAGTACGACAAAACCAGCTGGAACTACGAGCTGGACGAGAATGGCTTTGCGAAGCGCGACACCACCCTGCAACACCCGCGCTGCGTGTGGAATCTGCTGAAAGAGCACGTTTCCCGCTATACGCCGGAGGTTGTCGAAAACATCTGCGGGACGCCGAAAGCGGACTTCCTGAAGGTGTGCGAGATGATCGCTGAAACCAGCGTTCACGATAAAACCGCCTCGTTCCTGTATGCCCTCGGCTGGACGCAACACTCCATCGGCGCGCAGAACATTCGTACTATGGCGATGGTTCAGCTGCTGCTCGGCAACATGGGAATGGCAGGCGGCGGCGTGAACGCCCTGCGCGGCCACTCCAACATTCAGGGTCTGACCGACCTCGGCCTGCTGTCGCAGAGCCTGACCGGTTACATGAGCCTGCCAAGTGAGAAACAGACCGATCTCCAAACCTACCTGACGGCCAGCACGCCAAAACCGCTGCTTGAAGGTCAGGTGAACTACTGGAGCAACTATCCGAAGTTCTTCGTCTCGATGATGAAAGCCTTCTTCGGTGACAAGGCGACGGCGGAAAACAGCTGGGGCTTTGACTGGCTGCCGAAGTGGGACAAAGGCTACGACGTTCTGCAGTACTTCGAGATGATGCACCAGGGCCAGGTCAACGGCTATATCTGCCAGGGCTTTAACCCGGTTGCCTCGTTCCCGAACAAGAACAAGGTTGTGGCATCCCTGTCGAAACTGAAGTTCCTGGTCACCATTGACCCGCTCAATACCGAGACCTCGACCTTCTGGCAGAACCACGGCGAATCGAACGACGTCGATCCGTCGACGATTCAGACCGAAGTGTTCCGTCTGCCATCCACCTGCTTCGCGGAAGAGAACGGCTCTATCGTTAACTCCGGCCGCTGGCTGCAGTGGCACTGGAAGGGTGCAGACGCCCCGGGCATCGCCATGAACGACGGCGAGATCCTGGCCGGTATCTTCTTACGCCTGCGTAAGATGTACGCGGCTGAAGGCGGCGCGAACCCGGAACCGGTGCTGAACATGACCTGGAACTACTCGACGCCGGAGAATCCATCCCCGGAAGAGGTGGCGATGGAGAGCAACGGTAAGGCGCTGGCAGACGTTATCGACCCGGCCACCGGGGCGGTGCTGGCGAAGAAAGGCGATCAGCTGAGTACCTTTGCCCATCTGCGCGACGACGGCACCACCTCCAGCGGCTGCTGGATCTTTGCCGGTAGCTGGACGCCGAAAGGCAACCAGATGGCTAACCGCGATAACGCCGACCCGTCGGGCCTCGGCAATACGCTGGGCTGGGCATGGTCTTGGCCGCTGAACCGCCGCATTCTCTATAACCGTGCCTCTGCTGACCCGCAGGGCAACCCGTGGGATCCGAAGCGTCAGCTGCTGAAGTGGGACGGCGCGAAGTGGGGCGGCGTGGATATTCCGGACTACAGCACCGCGCCTCCGGGCAGCGATGTCGGGCCGTTTATCATGCAGCCTGAAGGGATGGGACGCCTGTTTGCTATCGATAAGATGGCGGAAGGGCCATTCCCGGAACACTACGAGCCGTTTGAGACGCCGCTGGGCACTAACCCGCTGCACCCGAACGTGGTCTCTAACCCGGCCGCCCGTATCTTTAAGAGCGATTTCGAGGCGTTGGGCAAAAAAGACAAGTTCCCGTATGTGGGCACCACTTACCGTCTGACCGAGCACTTCCACTACTGGACCAAGCACGCGCTGCTGAACGCCATCGCGCAGCCGGAGCAGTTTGTGGAGATCGGCGAGAAGCTGGCGAACAAGCTCGGCATCGCCCATGGCGACACCGTGAAGGTCTCCTCTAACCGCGGCTACATCAAGGCCAAGGCAGTGGTGACCAAGCGTATTCGCACGCTGAACGTTCACGGTCAGGATGTGGATACCATCGGTATTCCGATTCACTGGGGTTATGAGGGCGTGGCGAAGAAAGGGTTTATTGCCAACACCCTGACGCCGTTCGTCGGCGATGCGAACACGCAGACGCCGGAGTTTAAGGCCTTCCTCGTGAACGTGGAAAAGGTGTAACGGAGACGACTTATGGCTTATCAATCGCAAGACATCATTCGTCGTTCCGCGACTAACGGGTTCACCCCCGCGCCCCAGGCGCGGGACCACCAGCAGGAAGTGGCGAAGCTTATCGACGTAACCACCTGTATCGGCTGTAAAGCCTGTCAGGTGGCCTGTTCAGAGTGGAACGACATCCGTGACGAAGTGGGTCACAACGTCGGGGTTTATGATAACCCCGCCGACCTGACCGCCAAGTCCTGGACGGTAATGCGCTTCTCGGAAGTGGAGCAGAACGACAAACTGGAGTGGCTGATCCGCAAAGATGGCTGTATGCACTGTGCGGATCCGGGCTGCCTTAAGGCGTGTCCGTCGGAAGGAGCGATCATTCAGTATGCCAACGGCATCGTCGACTTCCAGTCCGAGCAGTGCATCGGCTGCGGCTACTGCATCGCCGGCTGCCCGTTCGACGTGCCGCGCATGAACCCGGAAGACAACCGCGTCTACAAATGCACGCTGTGCGTTGACCGCGTGAACGTCGGCCAGGAGCCGGCGTGCGTGAAGACCTGCCCGACCGGCGCTATCCACTTTGGCTCCAAAGAGGATATGAAAACCCTGGCGGGTGAGCGCGTAGCCGAGCTGAAAACCCGCGGCTACGACAACGCGGGCCTGTACGATCCGGCCGGTGTTGGCGGCACGCACGTCATGTACGTGCTGCACCACGCCGACAAGCCGAATCTGTACCACGGCCTGCCGGAGAACCCGGAGATCAGCGCGACCGTGAAGTTCTGGAAAGGTATCTGGAAGCCGCTGGCAGCGGTGGGCTTTGCTGCCACCTTCGCCGCGAGCATCTTCCACTACGTGGGTGTCGGTCCGAACCGTGCGGAAGAGGAAGAGGACAACCTGGATGAAGAGAAAGACGAGGTGCGCAAATGAAAAGACGTGACACCATCGTGCGCTACACGGCGCCGGAACGTATCAACCACTGGGTCACCGCCTTCTGCTTCATGCTGGCGGCGATAAGCGGGCTGGGGTTCTTCTTCCCCTCCTTCAACTGGCTGATGCAGATCCTGGGTACGCCGCAGCTGGCGCGCATCCTGCACCCGTTCGTGGGTGTGGTGATGTTTGCCTCGTTCATCATCATGTTTTTCCGTTACTGGCACCATAACCTAATCAATCGGGATGATATCTTTTGGGCGAAGAATATTCGTAAGATCGTCGTCAACGAGGAAGTGGGTGACACCGGGCGTTATAACTTCGGCCAGAAGTGCGTATTCTGGGCGGCGATTATCTTCCTGGTCCTGTTGCTGGTGAGCGGCGTGATCATCTGGCGTCCGTACTTTGCGCCTGCTTTCTCAATCCCGGTAATCCGATTTGCGTTAATGCTGCATTCATTTGCCGCAGTGGCGTTAATTGTGGTTATCATGGTGCATATCTACGCCGCCCTCTGGGTGAAAGGCACCATTACCGCGATGGTGGAGGGCTGGGTTACCAAAACGTGGGCGAAGAAACATCACCCGCGCTGGTACCGCGAAGTCCGAAAGACAACGGAAAAGAAAACTGAATGAGTATTCGCATAATCCCGCAAGATGAGCTGGGTTCGAGCGAGAAACGCACGGCGGAAGTGATTCCGCCGTTACTGTTCCCCAGACTAAAAAACCTCTACAACCGCCGCGCGGAACGCCTGCGTGAGCTGGCTGAGAGCAACCCGCTTGGCGACTATCTGCGCTTTGCGGCGCTGATCGCCCACGCCCAGGAAGTGGTGCTGTACGACCATCCGCTGCAGATGGACCTGACCGCGCGCATTAAAGAGGCGAACGAGCAGGGCAAACCGCCGCTGGATATCCACGTTCTGCCGCGCGACAAGCACTGGCATAAGCTGCTGCATTCGCTTATTGCCGAACTGAAGCCTGAGATGAGCGGCCCGGCGCTGGCGGTGATCGAGAATCTTGAGAAAGCCTCCGAGCAGGAGCTGGAGCAGATGGCGAGCGCGCTGTTTGCCTCTGATTTTGCCTCGGTCAGCAGCGATAAAGCCCCGTTCATCTGGGCTGCCCTGTCGCTCTACTGGGCGCAAATGGCGAGCCTCATCCCGGGTAAAGCCCGCGCTGAATATGGTGAAGCCCGCCAGTTCTGCCCGGTGTGCGGTTCGATGCCGGTCTCCAGCATGGTGCAAATTGGGACCACTCAGGGGTTGCGCTACCTGCACTGCAACCTGTGTGAAACCGAGTGGCACGTGGTGCGCGTGAAGTGCAGCAACTGTGAACAGACCCGCGATCTGCACTACTGGTCGCTGGAAAATGAACAGTCCGCGGTGAAAGCCGAGAGCTGCGGCGATTGCGGCACCTACCTGAAGATTTTGTATCAGGAAAAAGACCCGAAAGTGGAGGCCGTCGCCGACGATCTTGCCACGCTGATACTGGACGCCAAAATGGAGCAGGAGGGCTTTGCCCGCAGCTCTATTAACCCGTTCCTGTTCCCGGGTGAAGGGGAGTAATCTCCTGTGAGAGTGCCGGGCGGCGCAAGCTTGCCCGGCCTACAGTACGTGCACGCTGCATTTTAGGATTCTGTTTACCTTCTCTGTATAGATAATCCGCCTCTCCTTCTTCACTATTGCCCCCCTAAAACATTACATTTTGTAAGGGATGGTATCGAAATGGAACTTCGACGCCTGGCGACGTGCATACCGATTTTCCTCAACAGCGCTTTATTCTGCCTTACGACGGCTACTAACGCTGCGCCAGGGGATGGGCAGTTTATCCTTCAGCAGCAACGCCAGCAGGTGCTGGAAGCGCAACTGAACCCACCTGTGCCGGATGTCCGGCTTGCCACTACCGTGGAAGACGGCGCAAGCGCAGCGTTTCCTGACGAATCTCCCTGTTTCGTTATCCATGATGTCACGCTTACCGGTCAGGAAGCCCTACCGCCCTGGTTGCTATTGCAGCGCCTCGCCGATCGTGCGGTCGGCAGATGCCTGGGCGCACACGGCATTAATCAGCTGATGAGTTCGCTTCAGAACCGGCTGATATCTCACGGCTGGACGACCGCACGCGTGCTGGCTCCTGGACAGGATATTAAAAATGGTCATTTAAAGCTGGCCGTTATCCCGGGAACCATTCGGCACGTCACCTTTACCGATGACAGCAGCCGCTGGCTTTGGCTCTATAGCGCCTTTCCGGCTCATGACGGCAATTTGCTGGATCTGCGGGACATTGAGCAAGGGCTGGAAAATCTGCAGCGCCTGCCCACCGTGCAGGTGGAGATGGAGATTGTTCCCGCCGAGCAACCTGGCGAGAGTGATATCATTATCTCCCGCCAGCAGAGCAAATTCTGGCGGCTTGGTCTGTCGTTGGATGACGCAGGTTCGACGTCAACCGGGCGCTATCAGGGGGGACTCACCCTCTCACTGGATAACCCGCTGGCGTTGAGCGATCTGTTCTGGTTTTCCGTTAACCACGATCTGCAAACCGGGCCGGAAAAAGGTAACCAGAACCTTAGCGCCCACTGGTCTGTTCCGGTGGGCTGGTGGGCCTTTTCTCTTACCGGCAGCGATTATCACTATCACCAGACGGTGGCCGGGCTGAGCGACGATTACCGTTATAGCGGTAAGAGCCAGAGTCTGGTGGCGCAACTCAGCCGGGTTCTGCACCGCAGCAGCGCGCAAAAAACCTCATTCACCTGGGACGTCGAGAGTCGTACGACGCGTAACTACATCAGCGACACAGAAATTGAAGTTCAACGCCGACACGTCTCCTCATGGAAAGCCGGGCTCCAGCATCGCCACTACCTTGGCCCGGCAACGCTGGATGCCGGAATAAGCTATCAACGCGGTACTCGCTGGTTTGGCGCTCAGCCAGCGCCAGAAGAGATGTTCGGTGAAGCCACGGCGCTAAGCCGCATTCTGCGTACCGATGCACGTCTGAGTCTGCCGTTTGCGCTGGTCAACCAGCGTTTCCGTTACGACATTGCATGGCAGCGTCAGACCAGTAATACGCCGCTCACCACGCAGGATCAGTTCTCTATCGGCGGTCGCTGGACCGTCCGCGGTTTCGATGGGGAACGCACGCTAAATGCCGATCGCGGCTGGCTGGTGCGTAACGATCTCTCTTGGCAGATCCCTCTTCCGGACACCGAATTCTATCTGGCTGCCGATTACGGCGAAGTGGCAGGCAAAGGAACGGAATACCTGACCGGAAACCACCTCGCCGGGGGGGCCACCGGGCTGCGCGGCACACTGTGGAAAGTGGGCTTTGACATGTTTGCCGGCGTTCCGTTCTCTCGTCCAGAAGGCTTTAAAACCAGCCCCGCCACCTTCGGCTTTAACCTGAATATGGCGTTATGACGATGCGCTACGGTGAATTTACGGTCCACTGCCCGCTGGTGCTGGGCAATACCCTTAATGAAGCGGAAGCCTTTGGCGCATCGGTCTGGCTTTGGATGCACTCTTTCAACCACCGGGATGCTCCGCTGCACGTGCTGCCCGTTGTCCTTCTACCGGTTATCAAACGTCAGCAGTACGTGCTGGTGGAAAAGGAAGGCCGCCCGATCTTTTTTCTGAGCTGGGCATGGATGAACGAAGAGGCTGAACATCGCTATCTCAACGACGCGACGGTTGTCCTGCCGGAAGCCGACTGGTGCAACGGGGATCGGTTGTGGTTTCGCGACTTTATCGCCCCCTTTGGCCATACGGAAGCCCTGTTCCGCCTGTTGCGCGAGGAGATTTTCCCGCATCAGATTGGCCGCTCGCTATGGCATCGCGGCGGTGAAAAGGGGCGTCGTATCAGAACCTTTTATGGCAAACGGGTGACGCGCGACACGCTGCTGGACTGGAAAAAGACGCATCCGCTGCACGGATAAAAAATAAAAGGATTTTCACATGAACAAACTTCTTTACCGTATCGTCTTCAACAAAGCGCGCGGCATGCTGATGGTGGTATCGGAGCTTGCCCGTGGCTGTTCCGGCAGCGCGCCCTCTTCCGGGATTTCGCATAACCACCAGTGCCTTATCTGCCGTATAGGTGCGATTAGCCTCGGTCTGTGGCTGGCAAGCGGTGCGATAGCGGTACAGGCGGCCGGGATTGTGGCAGATCAATCAGCGCCGAATAAACAGCAGGCGACCATCATCAGCACCGCCAATGGTACACCGCAGGTGAATATCCAGACGCCATCTCCAGGAGGCGTCTCCAGGAATACTTATAGCCAGTTCGACGTTGGCCAGAACGGGGTCATCCTTAACAACTCTCATAAAAATACCGCTACTCAGCTTGGCGGAATGGTCGCTGCCAACCCATGGCTGGCCAAAGGCGAGGCGAAAATTATCCTCAACGAGGTTAACGCTCGCAATCCAAGCCAGCTTAACGGCTTTATCGAAGTGGCAGGCCAAAAAGCGGACGTGGTCATCGCCAGCCCGTCGGGCATTACCTGTAATGGCTGTGGATTTATCAATGCCGGACGCGCCACGCTCACCACCGGTACCGCGCAGATGCAGAACGGAAAGATAACCGGCTATCAGGTTGAGCAAGGTGAAATTCACATTAACGGCAACGGGCTGGATTCAACCGGCCAGAACCACACCGATATTATTGGTCGTGCGGTGAAGGTAAACGCCGCCATTCATGCTCAGGATTTACGTGTGACAACCGGGCGTAACCGCGTCGATGCTGCTCATGAACAGATCGACGCGCTCGCGGATAACGGCACGGCAAAACCCAGCCTGGCGCTGGATGTCTCGCAAGTGGGCGGCATGTACGCGGGGAAAATTCGCCTTCGCGGGACGGAAAAAGGCGTCGGCGTACGTAATGCGGGCAACATCGGCGCAGAAGCCGGAATGGTCACCCTCTCCGCCGATGGACAAATCCAGAACAGCGGCGCCGTCTGGTCTTCAGAAGATATTGCCATCTCTGGCACCGCCGAGGTGCAGAACAGCGGATCTATCGCCGCTCAGCATAATGTCAGCCTCACAGGCAAAACGATTACCAACACCGGTACCTTGGCCGCAGGCGTTCAGCCAGACGGCACAATGGGCAGCGGTGGAGATCTGATGCTCAGCGCCAGCGGTAAGCTAGAACTGCACGGACAGAATCTGGCCGGTGGTAACCTGAACGCCTCCGGCCAAGGTTTGGACGCTTCCGGCAGCCTGACGCAGGCGAAAAACATTACCCTCAACTCTGGACAAGGCGATCTAAGTACCGCCAGCGCACAGATTGTGGCGGATGACACGCTTAGCGCCATAACGCCCGGCACCCACGATAACCGCAGCGGCCTGCTGGCTGCCGGGAAACTCACGCTTACGGCGAAAGCGTTACTGAACCAGAAAGGTCAGATCAGCCAGAGCGGGACAGAGGCGCTGGCACTCAACCAACAGGGCGGAATCGATAACCGCGACGGCATGATTGCCGCCAATGCCGCGATAACTGTGAATACCGCCTCGCTGGATAACCGTAAAGGCCACATTCTGGCGGCTGAGATGGGCAGTCTTTCATTGCAGACAACCGGCGGAGTGGATAACCACGAGGGCGTGCTGGCTGCCGCGCAAAACGTCAGCGTGACGACAGACACATTGCGCAATGACGACGGGCTTATCAGTGCTGAAAACGGCCACATCGCACTCACCAGTAAAAACCAGGTAACGAACGTCGGCGGGCAAATCGCTGCCCGCAGCACCCTGGCCCTCGACAGCGGCGCACTGAATAACGACGAAGGGCTTATCCAGTCCGGCGCAGGAATGGCCATCAATACTCACGGTAGCCGCCTTTCAAACAAAAATACCCTCGCCACGGGGGGCATCGTCAGTGTTGGTGAGCTGAATATTCACGCCAGCGCCATCGATAACCAGCTCGGCGCCATCCACGCAGGGGGAGCACTGAACGCCAGTACCGAAACGCTGGACAACACGCAGGGAGTGCTGGTCTCTGGCGATAACGCGCGTCTGGAAACGGCCGGGATCGTCAATCAGCAAGGGACTATGGTTGCTCAACGCGATCTCAGCCTTACTGCGCAACGGCTGGATAACGACAGCGGCGGGCTGGTGCAGAGCGGTGGCGATCTCACGCTAAACAGTGAACATATCAGCAACCGCGACAGCGGGGACGCGGGCGGGATCGTCAGTCAGGGAAATATGTCGATCACCACAAACGACCTGCAAAACAATACCGGGGTCGTGCTGGCAGGAAAAGGGGCGACGGTGAACGCCGCCCGCTTCAGCAATATCGCTGGCACGCTGGTCGCACTGGAGGCGCTGAAGCTCGCAACACAAAGCGATACGGATAACCGCGAGGGGATTATTCAGGGCGCAGGCATCTCCCTTGATACGCACGGCCATCTGCTGAATAACCAGCAGGGCACGCTCTATAGCCTGGCGGCGATGCAGCTGGCAACGGGTGAGCTGAACAACCAGAACGGCACACTCGGGGCGAAGGGCGACGTTACGCTGAAGGCAACTTCGCTGGACAACCGTACCGGTGGGCGCGTGGTAAGCGAACAGGCGATCGCGTTGGATCTTGAGCGTGTGGATAACCAGCAGGGTGAGATACAGTCTCTCGGCAACCTGATGGTTAACGCCGTATCCGGGCTTATCGACAACACCCTGGGGCTGATGCGCAGCGGCGCTACGGTGACGCTTCACGCCGCTTCCCTGGTTAACCGCAACACCCAGGCGGCGGAGAAAGGTATAGAGGGGCTGGAGATAAAAATCGTCAGCCAGCAGCTCGATAACACCCAAGGAACGGTGCTTTCCGGCGATACGCTGGATATTGCTAACGCCGGAACCCTTGATAATACCCAGGGCGAACTGTCTGCCGCAGGGGAACTGTCGCTGAGCGGTGCGGCTCTGCGCCTTGTCAACACTGGCGGCGTGACGTTAGCCGGTGAGAAGGCCACCATTGACGCGGAGGAGCTGACGGGAGATGGGCGATTGCTTTCGCTCGGGGAGATGACCATCAACACGCGTCAGGCCTTTGACAACCAGGGGGATGTCATCGCCAATGATAATCTCACCTTTACCACGCTGGGCAGCGTGACCAACAGCGGCAACCTGCTGGCAGGTGAGAAGCTTAACTTCAGCGCCGCCAGCCTGCTGAATACCACGACTGGTGAGATTGCCGCTGGCGCGACGTGGCTTACGGTCACCGCTGATTTCAACAATTACGGCCTTATCGACGGTAGCCAGACGTGGCTTAAAGCAGGCACGCTGACCAACGCCGGAACGGGTCGCATCTATGGCGATCATCTTTCACTCCAGGCGGCCACGCTAAACAACCTCGCGCAAGGTGAAAAAGCGGCAACCATCGCCGGTCGTCAACGCGTGGACATCGGTGCGGACACAATCAACAACCGCGACCACGCGCTTATCTACAGCGATGGCGTGCTGGCTATCGGCGGTCAGGTGAACGAAAATGGCTTTGCCACCGGCCAGGCACGCACGTTGAACAACCACAGCGCGACCATTGAATCTGCTGGCGATATGATCCTTTCTGTCAGCCAGCTCAATAACATCAACGATCATTTCAGCACCGAAATGCAGTGGATCTCCACCGAGCAGATGCACGAGTACCAGCATAAGGGATCGCCTGACCGCTGGGACGCCAGCACTGAAGGCGTGTTTGTCGACCGCAACTCTGCTGACAAGCTGTTGAACCTCAACACGCCGGATGATACCGGGGCCAATAATGACAACTTTTACGAGTACAACTATACCCGCACCATTGAAGAGGAGGTGATTGTAGAGAGCGACCCGGGCAAGATCCTCTCGGGCGGCCAGATGGTCATCAGCGCGAACCACGTTCTGAACGACAAAAGCCAGATTGTGGCGGGAGGAACGCTCGGTATCTTCGCCGATACGGTAGATAACGTGATGCCAGAAGGCAGCCGGCGGATCACCGATGAAGGTTCCGTGACCCACTACAGCCGTAAGTCCAAAAAAGGCGGCGACTCGCAGGGCAAAAGCACCTCAGACTATGTGCCACCCACGGTGATCCAGTCGATTACCCTCTCACCCGGCAGGATGGACGGCAACAGCCAGGCCGAAGGTAGCGGCATGACCCTCTCCCCCGCCACCGCACGCGGGACAGATGCCGTGCTCAATGGAACCGGTGACCTGTCCGTCGGTGTGGATGTGGCCTCGCCGGAATCACCTGCCAGCGATACGTCAGGAAAATGGATCGAAACGCCTGCCAGCGGCGCGGAGAATGGCGTGATCCGCGCGATCGCTCCCGATACACGTCTGCCGGATACCAGCCTGTTCAACACCCTACCGGCGCCGGAGGCCCATTATCTGATTGAAACCGATCCGCGATTCACAAACAATAAAATGTGGCTGGGTAGCGACTACATGCAGGACGCATTCGCGCTGAACCATGACAACATGCACAAACGTCTGGGTGACGGTTACTACGAACAGCGGCTGGTTCGTGAGCAGATCATTGCCCTGACAGGCGGCCGTTACCTGGGCGATCACCGTGACGACGAAACACAATTCAGAGCGCTGATGGATGCAGGCATTGCCTTCGGCAAGGCGCATCAGCTCATACCTGGCGTGGCGCTCACTGCCGAACAGATGAGCCTGCTGACAGAAGATATGGTATGGCTGGTCAATACCCGCGTGCAGCTTGCAGATGGAAGCTGGCAGACGGTAATGGTGCCGCAGGTGTATGTTCGCGTACAGCCGGGCGACGTTAACGGTTCTGGCGCGCTGATGGGCGGCCAGAACGTAGTGATGAACCTGAACCGCGATCTGGTGAACAGCGGTACGCTTCATGGCCGGGAGGTGGTACAGCTTAGCGCAGACATGCTTACCAACCGCGCCGGCACGATTCAGGGAGCGGACGTCAGCCTGCTGGCCCGCACGGATATCAACAATATCGGCGGTACGATTTCCGGCCACAATTCAGTGCTGGCGACTGCCGGACGTGATATCAACCTCACTACCACCACCCGCAGCGCAGAAAGCACGACCGGTAAAAACAGCTTTGAGCGCACCACTATTGAGCGCGTGGCGGGTATCTACGTGCAGGGGGATGACGGCAAGCTGGTGCTAAACGCGGGACAGGATCTCAACCTGACCGCCGCGCAGGTCGTTAACAGCGGCAGCGACGGCCAGACGATACTTAACGCCGGACGCGATCTGAACCTTGCCACCGTGACCACCTCAGCCAGCGATAACCTGACGTGGGATAAAGATAACTGGCTGAAGCAGGCCGCCCTGCAGCAGGTGGGCAGCGAGGTGGCGGGCGAAGGCTCGCTCCTGATGATGGCCGGACGCGACGTTAACGCCGAAGCAGCCTCCGTCGAGGCGGGCAAAAGCCTCGGCGTCAGCGCAGGTCGCGACATTTCTATCGTGGCCGCCACCGATCGCAGCGAATTCGAGTCGCACCATAAATCCACCCGCAGTAGCAGCGCATTCTCTAAAAAAACCATTATTACCCACGATGTGGTGAACAGCGAGACAGCGCAGGGCTCCCTCTTCAGCGGCGACAGCGTAACCATGCAGGCAGGACGTGACCTGCTCGTTCAGGGCAGCGATGTTGTCGGTGATAACGATCTCCGCCTCTCGGCGCAGAACAACCTGACCATCACCACGGCGGAAGAGCGCAGCCAGGAAAGCCATAAGCGGCAGGAGAAAAGGTCCGGCTTCTCCGGCACGGGCGGCATCGGCTTTAGCTACGGCAGCAACACTCTGAAGGTGACGGATGATGCGCAGAATGTATCTCACCGGGGCAGCACAATCGGCTCGGTTAATGGCGACGTCACGCTGACTGCCGGTAATGCGCTTCAGGTGAACGGCTCCGATCTGGTGGCCGGTCACGACATGACGCTGGCAGGTAAAGACGTGCGCATCGTCGCTGCCACGGAGAGCAGCAGCCAGACCCATACGGTCGAGCAGAAATCCTCAGGCCTGACGCTGGCCCTGTCTGGCAGTGCGGGCAGCGCGCTCGACAGCGCCGTACGTACAACGACACGCGCCAGTGAAGCCGACAGCGGTCGTCTGGCGGCCCTTCAGGCGGTGAAAGCGGGGCTTTATGGCGTGCAGACGTCACAGGCGTTACGCCTGGACCAGGCCACTGGCGACCAGAAAGGCAACGATAACACTGTGGGCATCAGCCTTTCTTACGGCTCTCAGTCGTCAAAAACGACTCAGACCCGTGAGCAGACGCACGCCAGCGGAAGCAGCCTGACCGCCGGGAACAACCTCACCGTGGTAGCCACTGATGGCGATGTGCTGGTACAGGGCAGCAGCCTTGCGGCAGAGAACGATATGCTGATTCAGGCCAGCCGCGACGTAAACCTTATCTCCGCACAAAACACCTCCCGGCTCGACGGTAAAAATGAGAGCCACGGCGGCAGCGCGGGGATGGGTATTGGCTATGGCTCCGGCGGTGCGGGCATTAATTTCTCTGCTGGCCTCAATGCCGGTAAAGGTAAGGAGAAAGGCAATTCCACCACTTACACCGAAACCACGCTGAACACCGGGAATAATCTCGTGATTGTGAGCGGGCGCGACACCACCCTGAGAGGCGCACAAGCCAGCGGGGAACACATAGTGGCGGACGTTGGCCGCAATCTTACCCTGCAAAGCCAGCAGGACACCGACAGCTATAACAGCACTCAGAAGGGCATCAACGCAGGCGGCAACTTCAGCCTCGGGACGATGACCGGCTCGGGTGGCATCAGCGCCAGTCGCGATAAAATGGACAGCGATTACAAATCAGTGCAGGAGCAGACCGGGCTCTTCGCGGGTGACGGCGGCTTTGATATCCGCACGGGCGGCCACACCCAGCTGGATGGCGCCGTTATTGCCTCCACCGCGGCAGCTGAAAACAACCGCCTCGACACCGGGACCCTGGGCTGGCGGGATATCCGCAACCACGCGGAGTATTCGGTTGAGCATCAGAGCGCGGGCTTCAGTTCGGGCGGGGCCAGCATCGACGGCCAGTTCACCGGCAATATGGCCAGCAACCTGCTGGCCGGCATTAACAACCATGACAGCGCCGAAGGCACCACCCGCTCCGCCGTCGCGCAGGGCGATATCATCATCCGCGACCCGGCCAGCCAGAAGCAGGATACCGCCCGCCTCTCCCGCGACACGGCGAATGCCAACGATACCGTCGATGTTATCTTCGACAAAGCGCGCGAGCAGCGCAGGCTCGACGAGGCGCAGCTTATCAGCGATATCGGCAGTCAGATGTCGGACATTGCCCGCACCGAAGGCCAGATTGCGCAGCAAAAAGCCATGAAGGACCCCGCCGCCCTGCGTGCCGCCGAAGAGCAGCTCAGGGCCGGAGGCAACGCCAGCCCGACGCCGGAGGAGATTGCGGAACAGGCGGGCCGCACGGCGATGGCGGAGTACGGCACCGGCAGCGACATCCAGCGGGCCATCCAGGCCGCCACCGCCGCCGTGAAGGGTGCGGCTGGCGGAGATATAGCGGGTGCGCTGGCCGGGGCAGCTGCGCCGTACGTGGCGGAGGTCATCGGGCACCGTTCCGGGCTGGAGGACGGCATGGAAAAAGCCGCGGCCCACGCGGTGGCGAATGCCGCCCTCGCCGCCATGCAGGGGCAGAGCGCCCTGGCGGGCGCAGCAGGTGCCGTGGCCGGGGAGCTGGCAGGCTCGATTGCGAAGGAGATGTACGGGAAGGAGGTGGCTGAGCTGAGTGAAAGCCAGAAGCAGACCATCAGCAGCCTGGCAACCATCGCGGCGGGTATTGCGGGCGGCCTGGCGGGTGACGGTACGGCTGCGGCAGTGGCCGGGGCGCAGAGCGGGAAGACGGTGGTTGAGAATAATTCGCTGGCGCATGTCCTGGCGGCTATAGAGGCCAACAAGCCGGGAACCGTTGATTCATGGACAAAAGAGCAGCAGGAGCAAATCAGGGAAGCGTGCAGTGGGAACCCACCTGTATCCTGTGAAACCGTTGTGACCGCGATTGGGTGCGCGAGCAGCGCAGGCTCGACGAGGCGGAAGTTATCGACCACCCTCCGGGCTAGCAGACAGTATGAAAAAGACGCCGCTTACGCCTCATACATTGAAGCGCATTCAAACCGTTGTATTCGCATTTGCGAGCCGCTTTCCAGATTCTAATCCTCATCACCATCCTCTGTTTTCATCTGCATAAAACCAGGCTATAACGCTGTGTATCCATACAGGAAAAGGGAGGCATCTATGGCACTGGAAAAGGGTATTAATAAACTGGTTCAGGAATTTATCACCGCAGGGCGACCTTCTTCTCGTCGCCAGAATATTGATGACCGGAGAGCGGGTTACGTTGCCAGTACAGTGCTTGCCGGAGAGAAAGAAACCCGTGTACAGGTGACAAAGCTTGAACTCGACGGAATTATTTTTCGCATATTCTCACCGCTCAATGCACCCGCAACGCTGCCTGCCGTTATCTATTATCATGGGGGTTGTTTTGTTAGTGGCGGCTTCGATACGCATGATAACCAGCTGCGTCAGCTGGCTTATTACGGCAACTGCCGGGTCATTGCGGTGCAATACCGGCTCGCACCAGAGCACACCTTTCCGGCTGCTCACGATGACGCTGAGAAAGGGGCAAACGTGCTCTGGCAAAACGCCGAACGGTTGGGGGTGGATAAAAACCGTATCACCCTTTGCGGAGACAGCGCGGGCGGACACCTGGCCCTGGTCACTGCGCTGCGGCTCAAAACCACGGGTTTGTGGCAGCCTGCACAGCTGATTCTTATCTATCCTATGCTCGACGCAACGGCCTGTTTTGAAAGCTACACCCGCAATGGTTCGGACTACGTGATTACCCGCGACACGCTACTCAGCGGTTACGACATGTATCTTCTTCATACCGAGCGCCAACATCCTGAAGCCAGCCCATTGTGGCGGGACGATTTTTATGGCCTGCCGAAAACTCATATCATTACCGCCGAATATGACCCATTGTGCGACGAAGGCGAAGCCTTGCATCATCACCTGATCGATCAAGGGGTGAACTCTACCTGTCAACGCTGGTCTGGCGTGATCCACGGCTTCTTTCAACTGGGTGGGATTAGCCAGGCTGCCCGGGATGTTATTCAGGATATAGCCTGGCGAGCGAGTACCGCAGCAGGGTCTCTGCATGGTGAGCAGACAAAGAAAACGAATTAAGAAATCCCACATTGGTGATAAAGCAATTAAGGTTTGCACCCGCAAAGCTAGCAACGCAAAATAAATCGCCCAAGGCAGTGTGATAAAGGGAAAATAATCTTCACGCTCCCCTCTTACCATCATTATTAAATATTTAGTTTCTTTGATTAATGGATTACATCAATGAATAAAAGCGCTCTGGTAATTTTACTGGCTGCCTCTCTGACCAGCAGCCTGGCCGTTGCAAATAATCACACATTTTCTGTTGGCTTTGCGCACAGCGAGGCAACCGATTTTGACAATCTGAACGGCGTAAACGTCCAGTATCGGTATGAATTCAATTCACCTGTCAGCCTTCTGGGATCTTTCTCCTGGATGAAAGCCAACACAAAGCAGGATTATTTAGCAACCCGCGACATTGTTCACAATGATATAGACGTAAATTACTACTCTTTGCTGGCAGGACCGGCGTACCGCATTAATGACTATGTTTCACTCTATGCCCTCGGCGGTACCGCATGGGTAAAAGCGTCCGGGAATACCCGCTGGGTGAATTATGGTCATAATGAAGTGCACCATGACGGTATTTCCGAGCGATCAGCGTCTTTCGCCTGGGGAGTGGGAATGGTGATGAACCCGGTCGATAATCTCTCCATTAATCTCGGCTATGAAGGCACAAAAGCCAGTATGGATCGCGACTATTCAATTAATGGTTTTAACGTGGGCATGGGCTATCGTTTTTAAGTCATTAGCCTGACGATATGAAAATGAGAGTTACCTCTTTTACCACCGGTAACTCTCGAACCCGGACACTACTCCTCCTCGTTCCCGCCCTCTTCATACGCGCCATACGGCTTCGCAGGAAGAACGATATAGGTCCCTTCAAACACCGCGCCCGGTGTTTCATCGCCGAACAGTTCGACCTGCATCTGCACACGTGCCTTGCGGCCTCGCGCCAGGCGGTCGAGATCGCCACCCAGGGCACCCAGGTCGGCGACTGCGCTCGGCTTGCCGCTGATTGGCGCGCTGTAGCGAATATGGGCGTCGGCCAGAATGATGGTGCCACCAAGATGGCGCTCGCGCAGCATGAGCCAGATAAGCCCCCAACCGGTGAGCGTCGCCAGCGAGAAGAGGCTGCCGGCAAACAGGGTGTGGTGCGGGTTCTGGTTGCCGATCTCCGGCATGGTGGTGATAAATTTTTGCCCGGTGTACTGCTGAATGCGCACCCCCATCTTTTCGCTCAGGGGGATGTGCTGATACCAGGCCTGCTGTAGCTGTCCACACCAGTCGGCGCGGTGCAGAATATCATCCAGCGAGGCGATGGGTTTGATCATCAAAAAATGACGAATCGGGGTGGTTTGCGGGGTGGTGATTTCGCCCTGGTTTATGAAACCCAGCTTGGCAAAAAACTCTACCGCGTCTTCGCGCGCGCTACAGGTGACGCGCTTAACACCCTCCTGGCGGGCTACGGACTCCAGCGTCATCGCCATTAATGTGCCCAGACCTTTATCCTGTACGGAAGGGTGCACCGCCATAAAGCGGATAGAGGCTTCATTATCGGCATTGATATAGAGCCGCCCAACCGCGACAAGATTGCCCTCTTCATCCATCACCATCTGGTGATGCGCCATCGCGTCCCAGGCGTCGCGTTCCGACCCTTTCGGCTGATGTAATGGCTTACGTAACATCTCCCAGCGGAACTGGTAGTAAAGCGCTAACTCTTCTTCCGTTTGCGGTACTCGAAGGTGATACATAGCTGTACTCTCTCTGGTTACCCGCGGCCATACCGTCAGCTCACTCATATCTGGAGCCAGAAAGTGACAGGGCCATCATTTACCAGCGAAACCTGCATATCCGCAGCGAATCGTCCGGTCTGTGTATGCATCTCTTGCTGGCGGCAACGCTCAACAAAGTATTCATAGAGCGCTTCTGCCCGATCCGGCGCCGCCCCTTTAGAAAAGCTGGGGCGCATGCCGCGCTCGGTATCAGCCGCCAGCGTAAACTGTGACACCACCAGCACGCTGCCACCCGCCTGCTGGACGTTAAGGTTCATCTTGCCATCCGCATCGCTGAAGATGCGGTAACCCAACACGCGTTCGCATAAGCGGTTGGCTTTTTGCTCGTCGTCATCCCTTTCGACACCTAACAGGACTAAAAGTCCCGGGCCAATTTCACCCGTCACTTCCCCCTCCACGGTGACGCTGGCACGGGTTACGCGCTGAATCAATGCAATCATGGTTGGTCTGCTTCTCGTTGTTTTTCGGCTTCTGCTGCTTTTTTTAGCTCGCGGTATACCCCGAGAGTGACAGTAATTTCCGCGCCAAGCAAGACGATACACCACGTCCAGTAAACCCAGAGGAACAAAATGGGGATCACTGCTAGCACGCCATAAATCAGTTGATAGGAGGGGAACATGGTGATGTAAAGCGCGAATCCTTTCTTGCCCAGTTCAAACAGCAGAGCGGCAACCAGCGCGCCCACCATCGCATCCCGGTTAGGCACGCGCGTCGTAGGCACAATACTGTATAGCAGCCAGAAAGCGAGCCAGGAGAGGAACAGCGGAAAGATCCGCAGCACATCGTCAATCACGCTGTTGAGATCGCTGGCCCAACGCAAAGAGAGCAGATAGGAACTGATCGCCAGACTGGCTCCAGCCAGTAATGGCCCCAGGGTCAGGATCATCCAGTAGACCGCAAACGAGTAAACTTTAGGCCGTGCGCGGGTGCTGCGCCAGATAGTGTTCAGGGCACTATCAATGGCGTACATCAGCAACAGCGCGGTGACAATAAGGCCCACCGCCCCGACCGCCGTCATCTTGCTGGAGTTAGCAACAAACTGCTCAATGTAGTTCTGGATGACATCCCCGGTTGCCGGCATAAAGTTGGCAAAGACAAAATGCCGCAGCTGCAGGCTAACGTCCGAAAACATCGGAAAGGCGGCGAAAAGCGCAAAGATGACCGCCACCAGCGGCACCAGAGAGAGCAACGACACGTAGGCAAGGTTGCCTGCCAGCGTGGTCATGTTGTCCTCATCAATGCGGTGCCAGAGGAGTTTTAGCCACGCACGCAGCGGCCTGGTGTGGTGGCTGGCTTTTTGATGAACGTTTTTTAGCATAACTGCTTCGCAAAGTAGTTCGGTATCGTCTCTTTTCCGGTCACCAGAATTGACGTGATACCTGCCTGGTTAGCTCCCTCTATATTATCGACGTTATCGTCAAAAAAGACGGCATCGGCGGCAGAGAATCCTTCCGCCTGCAGGACGGCCTGATAGATACGCGCCTCCGGCTTACGCATTCCCATCTCCTGAGAGAGATAGATCTTGTCCGCAGCCGCTTTCACTTCGGGATACTCTTCTGGCCAGAAGGTGGTGTGCAGACGATTGGTGTTGGAAAGTATCACCACCCGATGCCCCTGCTCGCGCAGTTTGTGCATGATGGCAATCACTTCAGGGCGGATACCGACAAAGACCGCCTGCCATCCATGGGAAAATTGCTCGTAACTGAGGGGGAGGGCCATCTCATGGCAGAGCTTTTCGGCAAAAACTTCATCCGAAATCTCACCGCGCTCATGCTGATGAAAAGCCTCGCCCATCGTAAAACTTTGTTTAAGCGTCGCCAGCGGCACGCGACTGAAATTACTCCAGGCGCCCAGCACGCGATTGAAGTCGATATCGACAATTACGTTTCCTAAATCAAAGATATAGAGCATTTCTCTCTCCTTGTTTGCCGTGAAAAGTAACTGTAGCGGGAAAGGAGATGTTTGGCTATGCGCCAGCTTCAGCTTAAAGAAAGGAACGGCCCGACGCTCACCGTCGGACCGGAAGAGGGTTAACCCGCCTGCTGTTCGTCGTTTGAATTGACTTCAATGACTTCAACTTTGCTCGATTTAAGGTGCGTTTGCAGCGCGGAGCCGGGTAGCTCGTCAGTAAAGAGCGCCGTCGCCTGCGCCACGTTACCAATTTCAACCGCAGCAGAGGCGTGATATTTCGTATGATCGGCCGCCAGTAAGATATGCCGGGCGTGGGCCATCATGGTTTTCACCACGCTGGCTTCATTGACATCGAACTCCATCATCGCGCCGTCTTGCTCGATCGCGCCGACGCTGGTCACCAGATAATCTGCGCGAAAGCCAGAGATGAACGCCGTGGCGGCAGGCCCGATAATGCCTCCATTGTGCGGGCGCAGCGTGCCGCCGGGGACCATCACCTCAAAACGTGGATTCTTATAAAGAATGTGCGCCACCCGCAGGCTGTTGGTGATGATGCGCAGATGATTATGGTTAAGCAGCGCCCGGGCAACATGCTCTACCGTCGTGCCAATGGTAATAAAAATGGTCGAGCCATCGGGAATGTAGTCGGCAATGGCTTCGGCTATCGCCCGCTTCTCTTCGGTCATGGAGACTTCGCGCTGCTCGAAGGCGGTGTTAACTACGCTGGATGCCCTGCCCGCGCCGCCATGATGACGCGTAATCAGCCCCTGCTGACTCAGCTTGCGAATATCCCGGCGCACCGTTTGCGTGGAGACATCCAGCAGTTGCGCCAGTTCATCAATGTTCATATAGCCACGGTCGGCAATCAGCGTTAGCAGCTGATCGTGACGCGGGTTGCCGGTCAGTTCGGTAAGGCTCATGGGCTGTCCTCTGAAAACCATCACGCCCCGCATTTTATACAAAAAGTGACAAAAAAGAGCGGGTTTGATCACAGTCAGGTATACCAGCCCGTCCGCCAGGCTTCGTGCATTTCAGTGCTGCAACAGCGCTGGCGAAGCGTACCGCTTCCAACGGAGATTGCTTTTGCCCCAGGCCAACCGCCAGCGCACCGTGGAAAACATCCCCCGCCCCGGTGGTATCAACCACCTCTACCTCAAAGCCCGGCTGATGACATAGCGCGCCGTTCTCCAGCCAGAAGCAACCGTCTCGCCCCTGGGTGACATACACATGTCCATTTGTGAGCGTTTGTGCTTTTTTCAGCGCCTCTTCGACTTCCTCCCGTTGCGTTAAACGCCGCAGTCCCGGCGCAGAGAAGGCTGCGTGATCGCTTAAGGTAATCAGCTCCGCGATATCCTGCGGGGTGACATCCGCATCAAGCAGGGTCGGCACGCCCTGCTGGCGGGCAAGGGTAAACGCCTCTCTGGCCCCTTCATGCCAGCGCACGTCTGCTAATACGACGTCCCACTGAGAGAAGTCGATTTCGTGCAGCCAGTCTGCCGAAGCAGGGAGATCCGGGCTGGGATAGTTGGCAATAATGCGTTCCCCGCCTGCATCCACCAGCACGGCGGACTGGGACGAGCGGGCACCTTTCACGACGCGCGTATAGCGGGTATTCACCCCCAGGGATTCCAGCTCCGTGAGCAATCTTGTCCCGGTATCGTCGTCCCCCACCCGGCCAATAAAATCCACCTTCGCGCCCAGCTTTGCCGCCGCCACCGCCGCGGTTGCTGCCGGGCCGCCGCCCACTTCCGTATAATTTTTTGCGACATATTTCCCACCTTCCTTTGGTAAATCATCGAGATACCAGATGCGATCCAGCACGGTGATGCCAACACAAACGATGCGAGTCATGGTGATTCCTTCTGCGTTTTCTGTTGCGCTCATTTTAATTTCACCAAATGTTTAAAAAGTGACCCATGTCTATTTTTTGACTATAAATTACAAATACGATCAAAAACAGACAACATAAACGCGCAAAAATTGACACGATATGACAGGAGAGAGGCATGTCAGCAATCGCATTTATCGGTTTAGGGCAGATGGGCGCGCCAATGGCGAAGAATCTGTTGAAGCAAGGCCACCAGCTTCATGTCTTTGATGTGAACCCCCAGGCGGTTCAGACGCTGGTTGCAAGCGGTGCCCAGGCAGCAACTACGCCCGCGCAGGCTGCAATGGACGCCGAATTCGTTATCACCATGCTGCCCAACGGTGATCTGGTGCGCAGCGTACTGTTCGGCGAGCACGGCGTGTGCGAAGGGTTATCCCGCAATGCGCTGGTGATCGATATGTCCACCATTCATCCCCTGCAAACCGACGCCCTGATCCGCGACATGGCTGAACGCGGCTTCAGCCTGATGGATGTGCCCGTCGGGCGCACCTCTGACCACGCCATCGCCGGCACGCTGCTCCTGCTGGCAGGCGGTACGGCGCAGCAGGTTGAGCGCGCTACCCCCGTCTTAATGGCGATGGGCAATGAGCTGATTAACGCCGGCGGGCCGGGCATGGGCATCCGCGTGAAGCTCATCAATAACTACATGAGTATCGCCCTGAACGCCCTCTCTGCCGAGGCGGCCGTGCTGTGTGAAGCCCTCGGCCTCTCTTTCGAGGTGGCGCTGAAGGTGATGAGCGGCACCCCTGCGGGCAAAGGCCACTTCACCACCTCCTGGCCGAACAAGGTGCTGAAAGGGGATCTTTCTCCCGCCTTTATGATCGACCTTGCACATAAAGATCTGGGGATCGCTCTGGACGTGGCCAACCAGCTCCACGTTCCGATGCCGCTGGGCGCCGCCTCCCGCGAAGTTTACAACCAGGCCCGCGCCGCCGGGCGTGGGCGCGAAGACTGGACAGCCATTCTCGAACAGGTTCGCGCATCCGCCGGGCTGAAAAAATCACACTGATACGAAAGGACTGAGGAATGACGATGTACACCCTGAAAGATATCACCCGACCTTCCGGCGGTTTTGCCATGCTGGCCGTCGATCAGCGCGAAGCGATGCGCCTGATGTTTGCTGCGGCAGGCGCGCCGGTGCCGGTCACGGACCAGCATCTGACGGATTTTAAGGTCAACGCGGCGAAAATTCTGTCGCCATACGCCTCCGCGATCCTCGTCGACCAGCAGTTCTGCTATCGCCAGATCGTGGAGCAGCACGCGGTTGCGAAAAGCTGCGCGATGATTGTGGCCGCTGACGAGTTTATTCCGGGGAACGGTATTCCTGTCGACAGCGTGGTGATCGACAAGAATGTCGACGCGCAGGCGGTCAAACGCGATGGCGGCAAGGCGCTGAAGCTGCTGGTGCTGTGGCGCAGCGACGAAGATCCGCAGCAGCGTCTGGAGATGGTGAAGGCGTTCAACACGCTGTGTCACGACAACGGTCTGTTGAGCATTATCGAGCCGGTGGTGCGTCCGCCGCGCCGCGGTGCCGCGTTTAACCGCGAGCAGGCGATTATCGACGCGGCCAAAGAGCTGGGAGACAGCGGTGCCGATCTCTACAAAGTGGAGATGCCGCTGTTTGGCAAAGGCACGCAGCAGGCGCTGCTGGCGGCCTCGCAGAAGCTCAACGAACAGATCAACATGCCCTGGGTCATCCTCTCCTCCGGCGTGGACGACAAGCTCTTCCCGCGCGCCGTAAGCGTGGCGATGCAGGCGGGCGCGTCAGGCTTTTTAGCTGGTCGCGCCGTCTGGTCATCAGTGATTGGCCTGCCGGACACCGGGCTGATGCTCCGCGATATTTCTGTACCAAAACTACAGCGTCTGGGCGAGATCGTCGACGAAATGATGGCCCGCCGTTAAGAGAGGACCCGAATATGAAATGGTTTAACACCCTGAGCCATAACCGCTGGCTCGAACAAGAGACCGACCGCATTCTCGACTTCGGCAAAAACGCCGCCGTTCCCACCGGCTTTGGCTGGCTGGGCAATAACGGCCAGGTTCGCAGCGATATGGGCACGCATCTGTGGATCACCGCCCGTATGCTGCACGTCTACGCGGTGGCCGCCAATATGGGGCGCCCGGGTGCATACGCCCTGGTTGAGCATGGCATCAATGCCCTGAACGGCCCGCTGCGCGACAAACAGCATGGCGGCTGGTACGCCTGCGTTAACGATGAAGGGGTGATGGATGCCTCCAAGCAGGGCTATCAGCACTTCTTCGTGCTGCTCGGCGCGGCGAGCGCCGTTACCACCGGACATCCGCAGGCGCGCAAGCTGCTGGACGACGCCATCGAGGTGATTGAGCGCTACTTCTGGAGCGAACAGGAGCAAATGTGCCTGGAATCCTGGGACGAAGCCTTCAGCAAAACGGAAGATTACCGTGGCGGCAATGCCAATATGCACGCTGTGGAAGCCTTCCTCATCGTCTATGACGTCACCCACGATCGCAAATGGCTCGACCGCGCCCTGCGCATCGCCTCGGTGATTATTCACGACGTGGCGCGCAAGGGTGAGTATCGCGTTAACGAGCATTTTGACACCAACTGGAACCCGATCCGCGACTACAACATCGATAACCCTGCCCACCGTTTCCGCGCCTACGGCGGTACGCCGGGACACTGGATTGAGTGGGGCCGTCTGATGTTGCATCTGCGCGCCGCACTGGAAGCCCGCTTTGAAACCCCGCCAGCGTGGCTGCTGGAAGACGCAAAAGGACTGTTCCACGCCACCATCCGCGATGCCTGGGCGCCGGACGGGGCCGACGGCTTCGTCTACTCCGTCGGCTGGGATGGTAAGCCTATTGTGCGCGAACGCGTGCGCTGGCCGATCGTCGAAGCGATGGGCACGGCCTATGCCCTCTATACCGTGACCGGCGAGGCGCAGTACGAAGCCTGGTATCAGAAATGGTGGGATTACTGCATCAAATACCTGATGGATTACGAGAACGGATCCTGGTGGCAGGAGCTGGACATCAACAACGAAGTGACCACCAAAGTCTGGGACGGCAAGCAGGATATTTACCATCTGCTGCACTGCCTGGTGATCCCCCGCCTGCCGCTGGCCCCGGGCTTAGCCCCTGCCGTAGCCGCCGGATTACTGGATAGCCAGGCCAAATAATAAAGACGGAGTTTTCTATGCGTACCCTACACAATATTGATCTGAAAAATAACGAACATGGCTTCACCCTGCGCTGGCAGGACCGTCTGATTTTATCCCACTCCACCGATGAACCTTGCCTGTGGATCGGCGCGGGCGTTGCCGATATCGAAATGTTTCGCGGCAACTTCAGCATCAAAGACAAGCTCAACGAAAAAATCGCCCTGACGGACGCGACCGTTACACAGCAAAGCGCAGGCTGGGCGATCCGCTTTACCCGTGGCGATGCGGTGAGCGCGACGCTGCTGGTGGGTGTGGATGCAGAAGGCCGTCTGGAACTGAAGCTGAAAAATGATGCCACCTGTCACAACCGCATCTGGCTGCGGCTGGCGGCCCAGCCTGAAGATCATATCTACGGCTGCGGCGAGCAGTTCTCGTACTTTGATCTGCGCGGAAAACCGTTCCCGCTGTGGACCAGCGAACAGGGGGTGGGCCGCAATAAGCAGACCTACGTGACCTGGCAGGCCGACTGCAAAGAGAACGCGGGCGGGGATTATTACTGGACCTTCTTCCCCCAGCCTACCTTCGTGAGCACCCAGAAGTACTACTGCCACGTGGATAACAGCTGCTACATGAACTTCGACTTCAGTGCGCCAGACTTCCACGAGCTGGCGTTCTGGGAAGATAACGCCACGCTGCGCTTCGACTGCGCAGAAACCTATGTCGATCTGCTGGAAAAACTCACCGGCCTGCTGGGGCGTCAGCCGGAGCTGCCGGACTGGGTTTACGACGGGGTGACGCTGGGTATTCAGGGCGGCACCGACGTGTGCCAGCAGAAGCTCGACCTCATGCGCGAAGGCGGCGTGAAGGTGAACGGCATCTGGGCGCAGGACTGGTCCGGCATCCGCATGACCTCCTTTGGCAAACGCGTGATGTGGAACTGGAAGTGGAACAGCGAGCTCTATCCGCAGCTTAATGAGCGTATTGCACAGTGGAAACAGGAAGGCGTGCAGTTCCTCTCCTATATCAACCCGTACGTCGCCAGCGACAAAGATCTCTGTGAAGAGGCGGCAAAACGCGGCTATCTGACCAAAAATGCCGACGGCAAGGAGTACCACGTCGAGTTCGGCGAGTTCTACGCGGGCGTCATCGACCTGACCAACCCGGAAGCCTACGGCTGGTACAAAGAGGTGATCAAAAAGAACCTGATCGAACTGGGTTGCGGCGGCTGGATGGCCGATTTTGGCGAATATCTGCCAACCGATACCTTCCTGCACAACGGCGTCAGCGCGGAGATCATGCATAACGCCTGGCCTGCCCTGTGGGCGAAATGTAACTACGAGGCGCTGGAAGAGACCGGCAAGCTCGGCGAGATCCTGTTCTTCATGCGCGCGGGTTATACCGGCAGCCAGAAGCACTCGGTGATGATGTGGGCGGGAGATCAGAACGTCGACTGGAGCCTGGACGACGGTCTGGCGTCCGTCGTACCTGCTGCGCTGTCTCTGGCGATGACCGGTCACGGGCTGCACCACAGCGACATCGGCGGCTATACCACCCTGTTCGAGATGAAACGCACCAAAGAGCTGCTGCTGCGCTGGTGCGATTTCAGCGCCTTTACGCCGATGATGCGTACCCACGAAGGCAACCGTCCTGGCGACAACTGGCAGTTCGATGGCGACGCCGAAACCATCGCTCACTTTGCGCGTATGACCACCGTCTTCACCACCCTGAAACCGTATATCAAAGCTGCCGTCGCGCAGAACGCGAAAAGCGGCCTGCCGGTGATGCGACCGTTGTTCCTGCATTATGAAGAGGACGCGCGCGCCTACACGCTGAAATACCAGTACCTGTTTGGCCGCGATCTGCTGGTGGCACCGGTTCATGAAGAGGGCCGCCATGACTGGTCGCTCTATCTGCCGCAGGACAGCTGGGTGAATGCGTGGACGGGTGAAACCTGCCAGGGCGGTGACATAACCGTTGAGGCCCCACTCGGCAAACCGCCGGTCTTCTATCGCCAGCAAAGCGAATGGGCAGATCTGTTTAGCACCTTACGTCATATCTGATAAGGCTCGCCCGCGGGGAGACCTGCGGGCAGACGGAGAACAATAATGAGTCAACATACTTCTGATCCGGCAACCCTACGCCTGCCGTTTAAAGAAAAACTCGCCTACGGGATGGGCGATCTCGGCTCTAACATCCTGCTGGATATCGGCACGCTCTATCTGCTGAAGTTCTACACCGATGTGCTGGGCCTGCCGGGGACCTACGGCGGGATCATCTTCCTGATTGCCAAGTTCTTTACCGCCTTCACCGATATGGGCACCGGGATCATGCTCGACGCCCGGCGCAAGATCGGCCCGAAAGGAAAATTCCGCCCGTTCGTACTGTATGCCGCCTTCCCGGTGACGCTGCTGGCGATTGCCAACTTCGTCGGCACGCCGTTTGAAATCACCGGTAAAACGGTGATGGCGACGGTGCTCTTCATGCTGTACGGCCTGTTCTTCAGCATGATGAACTGCTCTTACGGCGCGATGGTGCCCGCCATTACCAAAAACCCGGACGAGCGCGCCTCGCTGGCCGCCTGGCGTCAGGGCGGTGCCACGCTTGGCCTGCTGCTCTGTACCGTCGGTTTTGTCCCGGTAATGAACCTGATTGAGGGCAATGACCAGCTTGGCTATATCTTTGCCGCCACCCTTTTCTCGCTGTTCGGGCTGTTCTTTATGTGGTGGTGCTATAAGGGCGTGACCGAGCGTTACGTCGAAACGCAGCCTGCTAATCCGGCGCAAAAACCGGGACTGTTGCAGTCGTTTCGCGCCATCGCCGGGAACCGTCCGCTGTTTATTCTCTGCATCGCCAACCTCTGCACGCTGGGTGCCTTTAACGTCAAGCTCGCCATTCAGGTTTACTACACGCAGTACGTGCTGAACGACCCGATCCTGCTGTCATACATGGGCTTCTTCAGCATGGGCTGTATTTTTATCGGCGTCTTTATGATGCCCGGCGCGGTGCGGCGCTTCGGCAAGAAAAAGGTCTATATCAGCGGGCTGATGATTTGGGTGGCGGGCGATCTGCTCAACTACTTCTTCGGCGGTGGCTCGGTGAGCTTTGTGGCGTTCTCCTGTCTGGCCTTCTTTGGCTCCGCATTTGTGAACAGCCTGAACTGGGCGCTGGTGTCCGATACCGTGGAATATGGCGAGTGGCGCACCGGCGTGCGCTCTGAGGGGACGGTTTACACCGGCTTTACCTTCTTCAGGAAGGTATCCCAGGCACTGGCGGGCTTCTTCCCGGGGATGATGCTTACGCAGATCGGCTATGTGCCCAACGTGGTGCAATCCGCCGGGACCGTTGAAGGGCTGCGGCAGCTGATATTTATCTACCCCAGCCTGCTGGCAGTCATCACCATCGTGGCGATGGGCTGTTTCTACAACCTCAACGAAAAGATGTATGTGCGCATCGTGGAAGAGATCGAACTGCGTAAACGTACGGCATAAATGACGAGATGGAGCGCCCTATGGGCGCTCTGAGGATCGACCATGACACATAACACTGATCCGTTAACCCTGAAATTGAGCCTGCGAGAGAAGTGCGCCTACGGGATGGGCGATTTTGGCTCGAATCTGATGCTCTGTATCGGCACGCTCTATTTGCTGAAGTTTTACACCGACGAACTGGGCATGCCCGCGTTCTATGGCGGCATTATTTTTTTGGTGGCGAAGTTCTTTACCGCCTTTACCGACATGCTGACCGGCGTGCTGGTGGACTCCCGGCGAAATATCGGCGCACGGGGAAAATTCCGGCCCTTTATTCTCTATGCTTCGGTACCCGTTGCGCTGGTTGCTGCGGCGCAGTTTATGGCTAACGACTTTAGCCTGACGGTGAAAACGGCTATCGCCACCGTGCTCTTTATGATGTTCGGCCTCTGCTATAGCCTGATGAACTGCGCCTACGGTGCGATGGTCCCGGCCATCACCAAAAACCCGAACGAGCGCGCGCAGCTGGCGGCGTGGCGTCAGGGCGGCGCAACGGTGGGGTTGTTGCTCTGCACCGTCGGCTTTATGCCCATTCAGGCGCTGTTCGTCAGCCAGCCCTCCCTCGGCTATCTGGTTGCCGCTCTGGTGTTTGTCACCGGCGGGCTGTTCTGCATGTGGTGGTGCTATAGCGGCGTGAAAGAGCGCTATGTGGAGATCACACCCGATCACCATAAACCCGGCATTCTGAAATCGTTCTGCGCGATTTTCCGCAACCCGCCGCTGCTGGTCTTATGCATCGCCAACCTCTGTACCCTTGCCGCCTTTAACATCAAGCTGGCGATTCAGGTCTATTACACCCAGTACGTGCTGAACGATCTGCACCTGCTGTCGTGGATGGGCTTTTTCAGCATGGGCTGTATTCTGGTCGGCGTGTTTCTGGTGCCCGGCGCGGTTAAGCGTTTCGGCAAAAAACCGGTTTACCTGGGCGGGCTGACGCTATGGGCGGTGGGCGACGTGCTGAACTTCTTCTGGGGGAGCAACTCCCTGCTGTTTGTGCTCTTTTCCTGTATGGCCTTTTTCGGCACCGCTTTCGTCAACAGTCTGAACTGGGCCCTGGTGCCGGATACCGTTGATTATGGCGAGTGGAAAACCGGCATTCGCGCCGAAGGGTCGGTTTATACCGGCTATACCTTCTCGCGCAAAATCTCCGCGGCCCTCGCCGGTTTCTTGCCTGGCATTATGCTGACCCAGATCGGTTACGTGCCCCATGCGGTGCAGAGCGCAGGCACGCTGCTGGGGCTGCGCCAGCTTATTTTTCTCTGGCCCTGCGGCCTGGCGATTATCGCCGCCATCACGATGGGACTCTTTTATAAACTCAACGAAGCGCGCTTCGCCTTTATTATTGAGGAGATTGCAAACCGAAAAAAACCATCAGCGAATACCCCTGAGATAACCACCAACGATAAAGCGTCAGCAGTCACTTTATAACAATAAATCCGGCCATTAATCCCTTCCCTCTCTATGGGAGGGGTGGCCTTTCTTTATCTGTTACATGGATAAGTTATGAAAAGAATCATTACTGTACTGATCGTGTCGTCTGTCTCCTGCCCGGTATTTGCCGGGGCGTATGTCGAAACACGAGAAGCATACAATACGGCCTCCGAGCTACATGAGGTGATCCTGCGAGCCGGCTATAACTTCGATATGGGCGCGGGGCTGATGTTCACCAACGCTTATAACGTGGGGAAATGGGATGAGCTTAAGCACAGCTATAACGAAATAGAGGGGTGGTATCCGCTCTTTAAACCCACCGACAAACTCACTTTCCAGCCGGGCGGTTTAATTAACGACAGCAGCGCAGGGTCGGGCGGCGCTGTTTATTTAGATACCAACTACAAATTTACGGATGGGTTCAATCTGACGTTCCGCTATCGCTATAACCACAACAATTACGATACGCCGGACTATAACGGGCAGATGGATAAGAACGACACGCACGAGTTTGCTAACTACTGGAATTTTAAAGTGGCGGATGCGTTTTTCTACACCTTTGAGCCGCACTTTTTCCAGCGGGTAAATGATTACCACAGTAAGAATGGCAAAGATCACCACTGGGAAATAACGAACAAGTTCAGCTATAAAATCGACAGAAACTGGCTGCCGTACCTCGAACTCCAGTGGCTGGACAGATGGAATGATTACAACCGCGAGCAGTACCGAATCCGTCTGGGCGTGCGGTACGCGTTCTAATAAAAAAGCCGCTGATCGCTCAGCGGCTTTTTACCTGCCGGGAGGCGCATGCGCTTACCCGGCCTACAGACTGACTGTATTAATCTTCTTTTGAACCGCGCATTGCACGTTTACGATCGTTTTCAGTCAGGTGACGTTTACGGATACGGATAGACTGTGGTGTTACTTCTACCAGTTCGTCGTCATCGATGAATTCCAGAGCCTGCTCCAGCGTCATCTTAACCGGTGGAACCAGAACCGTTGCTTCGTCAGTACCGGACGCACGCATGTTGGTCAGTTTCTTACCGGTCAGGCAGTTTACCGTCAGGTCGTTAGAACGGCTGTGAATACCGATGATCTGGCCTTCGTAAACTTCTGCACCGTGACCCAGGAACAGCTTACCGCGATCCTGCAGGCTGAACAGGGCGAACGCAACCGCTTTACCCTGACCGTTGGAGATCAGAACGCCGTTGTTACGCTGGCCCACTTCGCCCGGACGAACGTCGTCGTAGTGGCTGAAGGTGGAGTACAGCAGACCGGTACCGGAAGTCATGGTCATGAACTCAGAACGGAAGCCGATCAGGCCACGGCTTGGGATCACGTAGTCGAGACGTACGCGGCCTTTGCCATCTGGATTCATGTTTTTCAGGTCGCCTTTACGCTCACCCAGAGCCTGCATTACAGAACCCTGATGCTGCTCTTCAACGTCCAGCGTCACGTTCTCGAATGGCTCTTGTTTACGGCCATCGATTTCACGGAAGATAACTTTCGGACGGGAAACCGCCATTTCGAAACCTTCACGACGCATGTTTTCGATCAGAACAGACAGGTGCAGCTCACCACGACCAGAAACGCGGAATGCATCAGCGTCTTCGGTTTCTTCAACGCGCAGCGCAACGTTGTGCACCAGCTCTTTGTTCAGGCGGTCAAGGATCTGACGAGAGGTAACGAACTTACCTTCTTTACCACAGAACGGAGAGGTGTTGACGTTGAAGAACATGGTTACGGTCGGCTCATCAACAGACAGCGCTGGCAGCGCTTCCACATTCTGCGGGTCGCAGATGGTGTCAGAGATGTTCAGCTCGCCCAGACCGGTGATAGCGATGATGTCGCCAGCTTCCGCAATGTCGCTCTCGATACGCTCAAGGCCCAGGTGAGTCAGCACTTTACCGACTTTACCGTTACGGGTTTTACCTTCGCTATCGATGATAGTGACCTGCTGGTTTGGCTTCACTTTACCGCGCTTGATACGACCAATGCCGATTACACCAACGTAGTTGTTGTAGTCCAGCTGAGAGATCTGCATCTGCAGGGTACCGTCGAGATCGACGTTTGGTGCCGGAACATGGTCAACAATCGCCTGGTACAGCGGGGTCATGTCTTCAGCCATGTCTTCGTGGTCCAGACCAGCGATACCGTTCAGCGCAGACGCATAAACGATCGGGAAGTCCAGCTGTTCGTCGGTCGCATCCAGGTTAACGAACAGGTCGAAGACCTGATCAACAACCCAGTCAGGACGCGCGCCAGGACGGTCAACTTTGTTGATTACCACGATTGGCTTCAGGCCATGGGCGAATGCTTTTTTGGTTACGAAGCGCGTCTGCGGCATTGGGCCGTCAAATGCGTCAACCACCAGCAGCACGGAATCCACCATGGACATCACGCGCTCAACTTCACCACCGAAGTCGGCGTGCCCTGGGGTATCAACGATGTTGATACGGTAGTCATTCCATTTGATCGCGGTGTTTTTAGCGAGGATGGTAATCCCACGCTCTTTCTCCAAATCGTTGGAGTCCATCACGCGTTCTTGAGTTTCGGCACGCGCATCGAACGTACCGGATTGCTGCAGCAGCTTATCAACCAGGGTAGTTTTACCATGGTCAACGTGCGCGATGATGGCGATATTACGCAGATTTTCGATCACAACTTTGCCTCAGGCATTAGAAATAGCGCGTTATTGTACACGGATTAATCGCACTACAAAACAGGATCACAAACATCCCCCGCAAACAAGTATCGCAGAGATGCTTTGTGATCGCTTTCACGGAGCGGTAAAAGGGCACTTTAACGTAAATTGCACCAATATGGTGCTCAATGTTCACATTGAAGCACTATAATGGTGCAACAAAACCACCGTGGTGCAGCCCTTTTGCACTACGGTGCGCATGATAGCGCCTTTTTGGGGTGTTTTAAAAGTTGGCACAGATTTCGCTTTATAAAAAATACGGCAACAAAAGGCACCACCGCCTGCCTTATACAGAATTTGAAGACCTCGTTACCACGACGACAATGACCAATCTGGAGAGTTAAGTATGTCCGCTGAACACGTTTTGACGATGCTGAACGAACATGAAGTGAAGTTTGTTGATCTGCGCTTCACCGATACCAAAGGTAAAGAACAGCACGTCACTATTCCTGCTCATCAGGTGAATGCCGAATTCTTTGAAGAAGGCAAAATGTTTGACGGCTCCTCCATTGGTGGCTGGAAAGGTATCAACGAATCCGACATGGTTCTGATGCCTGACGCATCTACTGCCCTCATTGACCCGTTCTTCGAAGAGTCTACCCTGATCATCCGTTGCGATATTCTTGAGCCAGGCACCCTGCAGGGTTACGACCGCGACCCACGCTCTATCGCTAAACGCGCTGAAGAGTATCTGCGCTCCACCGGCATCGCAGACACCGTTCTGTTCGGGCCAGAGCCAGAGTTCTTCCTGTTCGACGACATCCGTTTTGGTGCGACCACTTCCGGTTCCCACGTTGCTATCGATGATATCGAAGGCGCATGGAACTCCTCCACCAAATACGAAGGCGGTAACAAAGGTCACCGTCCAGCCGTTAAAGGCGGTTACTTCCCGGTTCCACCGGTTGACTCTTCCCAGGACATCCGTTCTACCATGTGTCTGATTATGGAAGAGATGGGTCTGGTTGTTGAAGCCCATCACCATGAAGTTGCAACTGCTGGCCAGAACGAAATCGCCACCCGTTTCAACACCATGACCAAGAAAGCGGACGAAATTCAGATCTACAAATACGTTGTTCACAACGTTGCGCACCGCTTCGGTAAAACCGCGACCTTCATGCCAAAACCAATGTTTGGCGACAACGGTTCCGGTATGCACTGCCACATGTCCCTGTCCAAGAACGGGACTAACCTGTTCGCTGGCGACAAGTATGCGGGTCTGTCCGAGCAGGCACTGCACTACATTGGTGGGGTTATCAAACACGCTAAAGCGATCAACGCCCTGGCGAACCCAACCACTAACTCCTACAAGCGTCTGGTCCCAGGCTACGAAGCGCCAGTAATGCTGGCCTACTCTGCCCGTAACCGTTCTGCTTCTATCCGTATTCCGGTGGTAGCTTCTCCGAAAGCACGTCGTATCGAAGTGCGCTTCCCGGACCCAGCTGCTAACCCATACCTGTGCTTCGCAGCACTGCTGATGGCGGGTCTGGACGGTATCAAGAACAAGATCCACCCGGGCGAAGCAATGGACAAAAACCTGTACGACCTGCCGCCAGAAGAAGCGAAAGAGATCCCACAGGTTGCCGGTTCTCTTGAAGAAGCCCTGCTGGCGCTGGACGCAGACCGCGAGTTCCTGACTGCGGGCGGCGTGTTCACTGACGAAGCGATCGATGCTTACATCGCACTGCGTATGGAAGAGAACGACCGCGTTCGCATGACGCCGCACCCGGTTGAGTTCGAACTGTACTACAGCGTCTAATCTTCAATCCCTGTCGCGCGGCCTTTTCCGCGCGAGATTGATAGCCGTTTTTTTTGTTGCCGTGGAAACTTTTCAGCCCATCTTCGGATGGGCTTTTTTCACCGCCAACAAGCTGATCTGACGCGTTTTTCGCCGTAAAAACGCTATACTGCACTAAAATAGTGCAAACAACTCCAGGAGACTGCTGAATGGCAACTGGCACGCTGCCCGATGCTGGGCAGATCCTCAATTCTCTTATCAACAGCATTTTACTGGTCGATGACGATCTGGCGGTGCATTACGCCAATCCCGCGGCCCAGCAGTTACTGGCGCAAAGTTCACGCAAACTGTTTGGCGCGCCGCTGCCCGAGCTGTTGAGTTATTTTTCCCTGAATATCGGCCTGATGCAGGAGAGTCTGCAGGCGGGGCAAGGTTTTACCGATAACGAAGTGACGCTGGTGATCGACGGACGCTCGCATATTCTGTCGCTGACCGCGCAGCGGCTGCCGGAAGGGCTCATTCTGCTGGAGATGGCGCCGATGGATAACCAGCGTCGCCTGAGTCAGGAGCAGCTCCAGCATGCTCAGCAGATTGCCGCCCGCGATCTGGTGCGCGGCCTCGCCCATGAGATCAAAAATCCGCTCGGCGGCCTGCGCGGCGCGGCGCAGCTGCTCACCAAAGCCCTGCCCGACCCGGCGCTGGCGGAATACACCAACGTCATCATTGAACAGGCCGACCGCCTGCGGAACCTGGTGGATCGCCTGCTGGGACCGCAGCAACCCGGGATGCATGTCACCGAAAGCATTCACAAAGTGGCGGAGCGCGTCGTCAAGCTGGTGTCGATGGAACTGCCGGATAACGTCAGGTTAATTCGGGATTACGATCCCAGCCTGCCGGAACTGCCGCACGATCCCGACCAGATTGAACAGGTTTTACTGAATATCGTGCGCAACGCCCTGCAGGCGCTGGGGGCGGAAGGCGGAGAGATTATTCTGCGTACCCGCACCGCCTTTCAGCTCACCCTGCACGGCACACGCTACCGTCTGGCGGCCCGCATTGATGTGGAAGATAACGGTCCGGGCATTCCTTCCCATTTACAGGACACGCTGTTTTACCCGATGGTCAGCGGCCGTGAAGGCGGGACCGGGCTTGGCTTATCGATTGCCCGTAATTTGATAGATCAGCATTCCGGCAAAATTGAATTTACCAGTTGGCCGGGTCATACCGAGTTTTCGGTTTACCTGCCAATCAGGAAATAGAGGGTTAGGTTATGCAACGAGGGATAGTCTGGGTAGTTGATGACGATAGCTCCATCCGCTGGGTGCTTGAACGGGCGCTTACCGGAGCAGGTTTAAGCTGCACCGCTTTTGAGAGCGGTGCCGATGTGCTTGATGCACTCACCACCAAAACCCCGGATGTGCTGCTGTCCGATATCCGTATGCCGGGAATGGATGGGCTCGCGCTGTTAAAACAGATCAAGCAGCGTCATCCGATGCTTCCGGTCATCATAATGACCGCCCACTCCGATCTGGACGCCGCCGTCAGCGCTTACCAGCAGGGGGCGTTCGATTATCTGCCAAAACCGTTCGATATTGACGAAGCGGTGGCGCTGGTTGAACGCGCCATTAGCCACTATCAGGAACAGCAGCAGCCGCGTAATGCCCCGGTTTTCGGGCCTACCACCGATATCATTGGTGAAGCGCCGGCGATGCAGGATGTGTTTCGCATCATTGGTCGCCTGTCACGCTCCTCCATCAGCGTGCTGATTAACGGCGAGTCAGGCACCGGGAAAGAGCTGGTCGCGCATGCCCTGCATCGCCACAGCCCGCGCGTCAAAGCCCCATTTATCGCCCTGAATATGGCGGCGATCCCCAAGGATTTGATTGAGTCCGAGCTGTTCGGCCATGAAAAAGGGGCCTTTACCGGCGCTAACACCATCCGTCAGGGTCGCTTTGAGCAGGCCGACGGCGGGACGCTGTTCCTGGATGAGATCGGTGATATGCCTCTCGACGTTCAGACACGTCTGCTGCGCGTGCTGGCGGACGGCCAGTTTTACCGCGTGGGCGGCTACGCCCCGGTCAAAGTGGATGTGCGTATTATCGCCGCCACCCACCAGAACCTGGAGCTGCGCGTCCAGGAGGGCAAATTCCGTGAAGACCTGTTCCACCGCCTGAACGTCATTCGCGTACACCTGCCGCCGCTGCGTGAGCGCCGGGAAGATATCCCGCGCCTGGCGCGTCATTTCCTGCAGGATGCCGCCCGGGAACTGGGCGTGGAAGCCAAGCTGCTGCACCCGGAAACCGAAGCGGCGCTGACGCGTCTGGCCTGGCCGGGTAACGTGCGTCAGCTGGAAAATACCTGCCGCTGGCTGACGGTGATGGCTGCCGGCCAGGAGGTGTTGATTCAGGATCTGCCGCCCGAGCTTTTCGAAACCCACGTTCCGGAAAGCAGCACCGGCCAGAGCCTGCCCGACAGCTGGGCGACACTGCTGGCGCAGTGGGCCGATCGCGCGTTGCGCTCCGGTCATCAGGACCTGCTCTCCGAGGCGCAGCCCGAAATGGAGCGCACGCTGCTGACCACCGCGCTGCGCCATACCCAGGGCCACAAGCAGGAGGCGGCACGCCTGCTCGGCTGGGGGCGCAATACCCTGACGCGTAAGTTAAAAGAACTGGGGATGGAGTGATCGCCTCCCCCTGTGTAAAGAGAGTTAATTAAGCGCAAAGTGATGCTATTTTGCGCTTTACTGTACTGATGAGTTGAGTATGATCTTGCCCGGAAAATGGGGGGGTCATCATGCTGGAATCGATCGTGAATTTGTTGTCTGGCGGCCTTGAAGCCAGCGCAGCAGCGGGACATACACCACAAACGGCCATTGCAGCTGTGCTGTGTGCGGCGCTGGTGGGGTTGTTTAGCTAGCACTTCGCTTACCCGGCCTACGAAAGCGCGAAATGTAGGCCGGGTAAGGCGAAGCCGCCACCCGGTAATGCGGCTTAAATCACCCGCGAGAACTGCTGCATACGGGCTTTCTGCCGCAGATAGGCATCGAAGCACATACAGATATTACGAATCAACAAACGCCCTTTCGGCGTAACTTCAATCGCACTCTCCGTCACCTCCACCAGCCCATCTTTCGCCAGCGGCGCCAGCAGCTTTATATCTTCCGCAAAGTAATCTTTAAAAACGAGATCCCACTGCGCTTCCACCGTGCGGAAGTCGAGACGGAAGTTACAGATTAGCGCCTTGATCACGTCCCGGCGAATACAGTCGTCGCGGGTTAACGCGATGCCGCGCCACAGTGCGTTGCCGGTCTCATCCACCTGCTGATAGTAGAGCTTCAGCTCTTTCTGGTTTTGCGCATAACAGTCGCCAATCATGCTGATGGCCGACACGCCCATCCCCAGCAGGTCCGTATCGCCCTGGGTGGTGTAACCCTGGAAGTTACGATGCAGAACGCCTTCTCGCTGGGCAATCGCCAGCTCGTCATCCGGTCGGGCAAAGTGATCCATGCCGATGAACTGGTAGCCGGTCTGGGTTAACGATGTGATGGTTTCCTGCAGGATATCCAGTTTTTGCTGCGCGGATGGCAGATCGGCATCTTTGATTTTGCGTTGGGCAGCAAACAGCGTCGGCAGATGCGCATAGTTGAAGACGCTCAGGCGGTCCGGGTTGAGTTCCGCCACGCGCTTCAACGTGTAGGCGAAACTGTCTGGCGTCTGCTTCGGCAGGCCATAAATCAGATCGATATTGGTGGAGGTGAAGCCAATCTCCCGGGCATGATTTAACAGAGCGAAGATGAACTCTTCATCCTGCTCACGGTTAACCAGCCGCTGGACCTCTTTATTAAAGTCCTGCACGCCCATACTCAGGCGGTTAAACCCTTCGGCACGCAGATGATCGAGCACATCCAGCTCGATTTCCCGCGGGTCTACTTCGATAGAGATTTCAGCATCGCCATTGAAGCGGAAGTTATTCCGCAGCAGGGTCATCAGACGGCTGATCTGCGCTTTATTCAGGTAGGTCGGCGTACCGCCGCCCCAGTGGAGCTGGCTGACGTGACGACCGGCGAACTGCGGCGCGCGGTGCAGGATCTCCTGCTCAAGCGCATCCAGATAGTGATCCGCCTTGTGCTGCTGGCGGGTCACAATTTTGTTGCAGCCACAGAAATAGCAGAGCTTGTGGCAGAACGGGATATGAACATACAGAGAGAGCGGGCGGTCAGGATAACGCGCTACCGCCTGCTGAAACTGGGTTTGACCGAACGCGTCGGAAAACTCCAGCGCAGTGGGATACGAGGTATAACGCGGCCCGGAATAGTTATATTTCTGGATCAGGGCCAGATCCCAGTCGATGGTTGCTACAGACATGCTCACTCCTTCCGTTGGTGTCGCGTTCGTATACGGCGGCCCGTTCTGCCCCCTGTGCGGGCCATGAATCGGGTGCGCAGCCACTTCTGTCGCCGCGACAACCGCCGTAGTTTAACGAATAACCACACCAGATAACATATAACCGGAAGGGTTATTAGCAGGACAATAGAACCTGCCGGGTGCAAATGTTAGTTTCCACCTTTCAACAGGCGCATCATGTCTTCCTGTTTCTCTTCTTCTTCCTCTTCGTCTTCATCGTCGTAAGAGAGGCCAAGTTTCTGCATCAGTTCATCGATGCGATCCAGTTTGGCATCTACCCATGACTGCTCTTCGGCATTCAGGGTTTCGCCCTCTTCAAGACGTTCCAGCAGCGCGTCCAGGCGCTCATCATTCTCCAGCAAATCCAGCTCAGCCTGCGGTGAAAGCATAGGTTTCTCGCTCTTCGGTTTGTGCTGCCTGGTGACCGGGGCATCGGTCACGCCTAATGGAACCGGTTTTTTACTGCCGATACGCGGGTCTTTCTGCTGCTTGTTATTCGCAGACGCGCCCGAAGTACCGCCACTCGCGCGGCTACCCGCAGCATGACCACGATGTTTTTTCTCGCGTTTGCGATCGCGCGCTTCCTGATTCAGTTCTTCGCGCGTTTTGCGGCGTGCTTTAGCAGGACGTTTAGCGCCTGCAGCGGAGGTCGGTTTTTTCATGTGTTTTGTCTTAAAGTCGTTTTCTTGAGTATAGAATTGCGGCGAAATCTAGCAGAAAGCAAGCAAAGAAAAAAGGCGACAGAGCAATCTGTCGCCTTTTTTCCTGACTCACAACCCATTACGGGTCTGACAATCCCTGTTTGCTTACGACTCACCCTGTCTATCCATTAGCAGGTACCGTCCGTGATAGGTTCCATTTCCCTTTGTAACGCCTCCAAGGCGTACGTCTTCCTGACTTTCCTGTGTCTTCGCCTCCTGGCGCTCCTGACCCTAATCCTTAAGTCTGGCTCCTGTCGGCATCCTCGCCGTTGAACGCTACTTTACCGTTTCCGGCTAAACGCACAAGCCACAAACGCACTTTTACCGAGTATTTCAGACTAAGACTAAAAGTTAATAGGTTGATTTTAATCGTTTTGATTTTTTAATGCGCTGCGATTTTTCTTAAATATCCCATAGTAAAAATGGCAGATCTCTCACAAAGCTCAGGGTTTTTACTTACAGCCGGGTTGCCGATGGGAAAAGCCTTTTCTCTCTGTTCAGGTATAATCCCCCCAACGTTACGAATTTCTGGAGACAACCACGTGACCAACCTGAATTATCACCAGACGCATTTTCTCCTCAGTGCGCCTGATATTCGCCATTTACCCGCCGATACGGGTCTTGAAGTGGCATTTGCTGGCCGGTCCAACGCGGGGAAATCCAGCGCTCTGAATACCCTGACCAATCAGAAAAGCCTGGCGCGTACCTCTAAAACGCCTGGCCGCACCCAGCTGATTAACCTGTTTGAAGTCGCACCGGGCAAGCGCCTGGTGGATTTACCAGGCTACGGCTATGCAGAAGTTCCGGAAGAGATGAAACTCAAGTGGCAGCGCGCGCTGGGGGAATATCTTGAAAAACGTCTGTGTCTGAAGGGCCTGGTCGTCCTGATGGATATTCGTCATCCGCTTAAAGATCTCGATCAGCAGATGATCCACTGGGCCGTAGAGAGCGGGATTCAGGTGCTGGTACTGCTCACCAAAGCCGACAAGCTGGCCAGCGGCGCGCGTAAAGCGCAGGTGAATATGGTGCGTGAAGCCGTGCTGGCGTTTAACGGCGACATCCAGGTAGAGGCGTTTTCTTCGCTGAAGAAGCAAGGCGTGGACAAACTGCGTGAGAAACTGGATATCTGGTACAGCGAGCTGGAACCCGCGTCAGAAGCGGATGAGTAAAGATGAGCGCGGCGATGTCCGCGCTTTTTTTGCGCTGACCTTTTCTTTGCCGCAATAAAAAACGCCCCAGTCATTACTGACTGGGGCGGCTAAAATATTCAGCCAAATCCGATTACGTGAAGTAAAAGGTCTGAAAGATAGAACATCTTACCTCTGTACCCTACGTGGATAACTCTACCCTTTTTTGAACTACAGACAAAGCACTTTTTGTAGTTTTTTTTCATTCTTTACATAGGGAATTCTAATGATCGTCACAAAACGTTCATGGATATGTTGCTTACTTACAGAAAGTGTTCATATCCCAGAAAGCGTTAGTGAGCCTGATCCCAGTTTTCTCCCTGGCCGACTTCCACCAGCAACGGCACATCCAGTTTGACGCTGTTCTCCATCAGTTCATGGATCTTTTTCGAGACCGGCTCCAGATCGTCTTTATGCACCTCAAACACCAGTTCATCGTGTACCTGCATGATCATCCGCACCCGCGGCTGCTCTTTCTCCAGCCAGGCGTCAACGGCGATCATTGCACGTTTGATGATATCTGCCGCCGTCCCCTGCATCGGGGCGTTGATTGCCGCACGTTCGGCACCGGCACGGCGGGCCGCATTACTGGATTTGATGTCCGGCAGATAGAGGCGACGCCCTTCCAGGGTTTCGACATAGCCTTTTTCTTTTGCCTGGGCGCGCGTGTTCTCCATATATTGCAGCACGCCCGGGTAGCGCTCGAAATAGAGATCCATATACTTCTGCGACTCTTTGCGCGGAATATTGAGCTGGCGGGAGAGGCCAAAGGCGCTCATGCCGTAGATAAGGCCAAAGTTGATCGCCTTCGCGCTGCGGCGCTGTTCCCCGGTGACGCTCTCCAGTGGCATACCAAACACTTCGGCTGCCGTGGCCCGGTGAATATCCTGTCCTTCAGCAAAGGCGGTCAACAGCCCTTTATCCCGGGAGAGGTGCGCCATGATGCGCAGCTCAATCTGTGAATAGTCAGCAGAGACGATGACGTAATCCTCTGGCGCAATAAACGCCTGACGGATACGGCGCCCTTCTTCATTACGCACCGGAATGTTTTGCAGGTTAGGATCGGTTGAGGAGAGTCGCCCGGTAGCCGCTACCGCCTGATGGTAAGAGGTGTGTACGCGGCCCGTTTTTGGGTTGATCATCAACGGCAGCTTATCGGTATAGGTCGATTTCAGCTTTGCCAGCCCACGATACTGAAGGATCACTTTTGGCAGAGGATAGTCCAGCGCCAGCTCCTCAAGCACCTCTTCAGAGGTGGACGGCGCCCCGCCCGGCGTTTTCTTCAGCGGCTTGATACCCTGCTTTTCAAACAGGATGGTCTGCAGCTGTTTAGTGGACGAGAGATTAAACGGCTCGCCGGCGATCTCATGCGCTTTTTGTTCCAGCTCGTGCAGACGCAGGGCGATCTCTTCTGAGTGCTTGTGCAACACAGCCGGATCGATTTTCACGCCATTGCGCTCGATGCGGGACAGAACCGGCACCAGCGGCATCTCGATATTCTGGAACACGTTCAGTGGCCCGGCGTGTTTTTGCAGCTTCGGCCACATCTTTAAATGCAGTTGCAGCGTGACGTCAGCGTCTTCTGCCGCATAGTGCCCCGCCTCTTCCAGGGCGATCTGGTTAAAGGTCAGCTGATTCTTGCCCTTACCGGCGATCTGCTCAAAGGTGACGGTTTTATGCTTCAGCCAGCGGTCGGAGAGCGAATCCATATCGTGACGACCGGCGACGCTGTCGAGGATATAGGACTCCAGCATGGTATCGAACGCAATGCCGCGCAGTTCGATACCGTAGTTTTGCAGGATACCGCGATCGAACTTCAGGTTTTGCCCTACCTTCAGCGCTTTTTCATCTTCAAGGATCGGCTTAAGGAGTTCGAGCACGCGCTCACGGGTAAGCTGCTCTGGCGCGTCCAGATAGTCGTGGGCAACCGGCACATAGGCGGCAACGCCCGGCTCTGTGGCAAATGACAGCCCCACCATATTGGCGGAGACATTATCGAGGCTGTCGGTTTCGGTATCGAAAGCGAATACCGGTGCCTGGTGTAACTTTTCAATCCAGCGTTGCAGCTGCGCTTCATCCAGAATGGTTTCGTAATGCTCAGAAGAGAGCACGCTGGCTTCTTCTTCCGGCTCCTCTTCTGCATCGATCACCAGGGTCTCTTTTGGCTTAGCTACTGGTTTAGCCCCTTTCGCCTGCAGCCATTTCCCCGCTTCGACATCGGTTATCCAGCGTTTGAACTCGTACTGCTTAAACAGGCCTAGCAGCTCTTCAACGGCAGGTTGCTGCACTTCAAGCTGTTCACAGGTCAGATCCAGCTCGACGTCTGTTTTGATGGTTGCCAGCTGATAAGAGAGGTAGGCCACCTCTTTGTTCTGCTCAAGCTTAGCGGCCATGGTTTTGGCACCGCGGAAGGTCAGCCCGGCGATTTTATCCTGCTCGCTATACAGCGTATCCAGCCCGCCCAGACCTTGCAGCAGCGCCTGGGCCGTCTTTTCGCCCACGCCCGGTACGCCAGGAATGTTATCGGAGGAGTCACCCATCAGCGCGAGGAAGTCGATGATCAGTTCCGGCGGCACGCCATACTTAGCGACGACCTCTTCCGGCCCAAGAATGGTATTGGTCATGGTGTTAATCAGGGTGATCCCCGGCGTGACCAGCTGAGCCATGTCTTTATCGCCGGTGCTGATCAGGACCGGGCGGCCCATTTTCTCTGCTTCACGCGCCAGCGTACCGATAACATCGTCCGCTTCAACGCCCGAGACGGCCATCAAAGGCAGCCCCATCGCTTTTACCATCTTATGCAGAGGCTCAATTTGCGCGCGCAGATCGTCCGGCATCGGCGGACGATGAGATTTGTAATGCTCGAACAGCTCATCCCGGAAAGTTTTGCCTTTCGCATCGAAGACCACGGCGGCATGGCTTGGCTGATACTGCATGATCAGGCTACGCAGCATGTTCAGCACACCATACATTGCGCCCGTAGGCTCTCCTGCGCTGTTGGTCAGCGGAGGAAATGCGTGATATGCCCGATAGAGGTAAGACGAGCCGTCGACGAGAATAAGCGGATTTTCGGGGATCTGAACCATAATGTCCGTGCCTTTAAGTAATTTATGAATAAAGGATGCCACAGAAGGATGAAAACATCAGTTTTTCACGGCCAATACAGCCAAAGATTTTGTGATCCTGAGGATCGCTCGCAAATTAAAACTGTGGATAAGTTTGTGAATATTTTCTGTAACCTGGATTAAATGTGCTTACTGAGGATCGATGAGATAATTATTGAACTTACTAATCAATAAGTTATGATTTGATCACGATCTCATATTTTCGGTTGATGACAATTTACTCCATGTGGATATAAGCCACGCAGGATCGACATAACAGGATTTTTCTCCACAGCGCATACAAATCAGCTTGCCCGCCAAGTTAAAGCGCCATCCTTTAACCGTTTTCTGGTAAAATCAGCGCCCGGTGCCTGTTTATCAGGCGCCATCCATAGCTAACTACCTGAAAAAATTCATCATGTCTAGACTCCTGGCTGCGATCACCCTCTTCTTAAGTATCGCATTAACTATTCTGGTCACCATCGCCTGTTCTGTGCCGATCATCATCGCCGGAATAATTAAACTGCTATTACCGATCCCCGTTGTCTGGCGTGCCGTATCTGCATTCTGTAACGTTATGATGTACTGCTGGTGTGAAGGTCTGGCGGTGCTTCTGCGTCTTAATCCACATCTGAAATGGGATGTTCAGGGTCTGGAAGGACTTAACAAGAAAAACTGGTATTTGCTTATCTGCAACCACCATAGCTGGGCCGATATCGTGGTGTTATGCGTACTGTTCCGCAAACACATTCCCATGAATAAGTACTTCCTTAAACAGCAGCTCGCCTGGGTACCCTTTATTGGGCTGGCCTGTTGGGCGCTGGATATGCCGTTTATGAAGCGCTATTCCCGTAGCTATCTGATCCGCCATCCTGAACGCCGCGGCAAAGATGTTGAAACGACACGCCGCTCCTGCGAGAAGTTTCGCGCGCACCCCACCACCATCGTCAATTTTGTGGAAGGCTCTCGCTTTACCGAAGAGAAAAAGCAGCAAACCCGCTCACCGTACAGCAACCTGCTGCCGCCAAAAGCGGCGGGGATCGCCATGGCGCTTAACGTACTGGGCCAACAGTTCGACAAATTACTGGACGTGACGCTCTGTTATCCGGAAAACGACAGGACGCCGTTTTACGATATGCTCAGCGGCAAGTTAACCCGGATTGTGGTGCGTATTGATCTGGTGCCTGTGGCAGAAGAGCTACATGGGGACTATGTTAACGATAAGAACTTTAAGCGACGTTTCCAACTCTGGCTGAATACGTTGTGGACGGAAAAAGACGTGCTAATCGACAGGATTAAAGCCCAATACAACAACGCCGGTCATTGACCGGCGTTTTCTTTATTACTTCTTCTCAACCAGATACTTCACGGTGTCGGCATACTGCTGCACGAAGATGTCCATGCTGCTGGTATCCATCCCCTGCATATTCAGCTGGTACTTACCGTTAACATACATGGCTGGAACACCACGCAGTTGCAGATCGGCGGCCGCTTTTTCCTGCTGTGCCACGAGAGATTTCACGACAAAGCTGTTCCAGGCTGCATCGTATTCTTCACCCTTAACGCCTGCATCAACGAATACCTTACGGATATCAGCAGTGGTCTGTACAGACTGGGTTTTCTGCACGGCTTCAAACATCGCTGCAGTAATTTTGTCTTCCACGCCCAGGGCCATAGCGACTGCCCACGCCTGCGTTAAGTCTTTGCCCAGCGGGCCAAGGAACTCAACGTGATACTTGGTCATTTTGGTGCCTTCAGGCAGCTTCTTTTTCACGTTCTCGGAAACATGCAGAACCTGCTCGAACTCATAGCAGTGCGGGCAATAGAATGAGAAGAACTCCAGTACCTGAGGTTCTCCAGCTACAGGTTTGTCGAGGGTAATATACTGTTTACCATCGGTGAACTGTGCAGCCGAAGCGCTAAATGCCAGAATCATACCTGCCAGCGCCAGCCATATTTTTTTCATGATCAACTCTCTCCTGGATGTGTTCGATTAATACATTGGCGTTAATTGCAAAGGGGGTTCCTGCAGAACCTTTACCTGTTCAATAAATGTGGATATCTGGTTACGCCAGTAATCTTCTCCGGTAAGCCACGGGAAGTTTCTGGGAAACGCGGGGTCGTCCCAACGCCTGATTAACCATGCAAGATAATAAACAAAACGCATGGCGCGTAAAGGTTCGATTAATGCAATTTCGTCTGAATTAAAAGGGGTGAACTCCTCATAGGCTTCGATAATCGTCTCAAGCTGCATCCGCTGCTCAGCCTTATCGCCATTCAGCAGCATCCAGAGATCCTGAATCGCCGGTCCCATTCTCGCATCATCGAGGTCGACAAATAATGGTCCGTCACGCCAGAGGATATTTCCGGCATGGCAATCACCGTGCAGGCGCAGCGTTTTGACGTTGTTATCCCAGCGCGCTGTGACGGCGTTAATTAAATTATCCGTTGCGGCCAGAAATTCAGCTTTCAGCCCTGAGGGGATGAGCGTGGAGGTTTCAAATACCTGACGCGGTTCGAGCAGATATTCCGCAATGCCGATTGTGGGACGCGAAGTAAAGGCGCTTTTCTTACCCGTCTGATGTATGCGCCCTAAATAACGGGCAACCCATTCCATCTGATCGATATTATCGGCTTCAAATTGCCGGCCACCGAGGCTTGGGAAAACGGCAAAATAAAAACCCTGGTGCGACAGTAGCGTCTGACCATTGAACTGAAGAGGTGCGGCAACGGGAACGTCATCGGCTACCAGGTCGAGGGCGAACTGATGCTCTTCCTGGATCTGATCGACTGACCAGCGCTGCGGGCGATAAAATTTCACGACGAAGCGCTGACGATCCTCATCCTGAAACTGGTAGACGCGGTTTTCATAGCTGTTTAATGGGGTCAGACCTGAGTCCACCCGGATGCCCTGCTCAAACAGAGCATCCATAATGGTATCCGGGTGTAAGGTCTGGAAAGTAAAGGCCTGGTCGTTCATCCGATCATCCGGAAATTATACGAATGATTGAGGATATCATTTAACGGCGATTACGGTGGCGCCTCTTACAAGCTTTTACTCTTTAATTACGCCACGTGCGCGCAGCAGGGCTGTTTTGAAATCCTCTTCGTAATCTTTCTGAATACCGGGAATGACAGCATCTTTACCAGAATCGCGCATTTTCAGGTGATAGATCAGGATGTCATCGGAAAGGTCGGCCAGTTCGCCTTCATAACCTGACTCCTGCGCCAGTTTCTGTAAGAATTGCACGAGGTTAAGCTCTGGCTCTTTTTGCCAGGCTGGCTGGAGAAGTTCAATAACTTCATTCAGACGTTTACATTTCATGGTAATACTCCTTTCATTGAGAGTGACACGTTAGCAGGGTCAATCCCACAATAAAAGAGGCGATATTGTTGAGCCAGATAAGCACGATCACGGGTGTGGTGTTAGCCGGCGGCAAGGCATCCCGCATGGGGGGAGTCGATAAGGGCCTGCAGACGTTGAACGGCACACCGTTATGGCAGCACGTGGCACACACGCTGAGTAAACAAGTGAGTACGCTAGCCATCAGTGCTAACAAAAACCTCGCCGTTTATCGGGAAAGTGGACACCCCGTCTATCCCGACTCGCTGGCTGATTACCCGGGGCCGCTGGCGGGGATGCTTTCTGTTATGCAGCAGTGCGATGCCGAGTGGTTTCTGTTTTGCCCCTGCGATACACCGTTTATCCCCTATTGTCTGGCTGAGCGCTTTGTTAAACACAGGGAAACGTCAGCGGTTGTCTGGGCGCATGACGGCGAACGCGATCATCCAACCATTGCGCTAATGCACCGTCAGCTGATGCCGGAATTAAAGAACTACCTGGCGGCGGGAGAGCGTCGGGTGATGGTCTTTATGCGACAAGCTGGCGGACATTCTGTCGATTTTAGCGATATGAAACAGGCGTTTATTAACATCAATACTCTCGAACAGATAGACACTATGCAGAGGCACAAATGATACCTGTTTTAGCGATCGCCGCCTGGAGCGGTACGGGGAAAACCACCCTGTTAAAAGCCATTATCCCGGCGCTCTGCGCCAGAGGTGTACGCCCTGGGCTTATCAAACACACTCATCACAATATGGATGTCGATATTCCTGGTAAGGACAGCTATGAACTGCGCAGAGCTGGCGCGGCACAAACCATTGTTGCCAGCAGTAAACGTTGGGCCTTAATGACCGAGACACCGGACGCGAACGACCTTGATCTGCCTTACCTTATCAGTCGGATGGATCATTCGACGCTGGATCTGGTCCTGGTAGAGGGTTTTAAGCATGAACCGGTGGCAAAGATCCTGCTGTTTCGCAGCGATACCGGACATGAGGTTAATGAGTTAACGCTTGATGAGCATGTTATTGCGGTGGCCAGTGATATTTCACTGTCGCTTCAGGTACCGGTCCTGGATATCAATAATGCGGAGGAGATCGTCGGGTTCATTCAACAATGGATGAGGTCGTATTAGGCCGGGTAAGGCGAAGCCGCCGCCCGGCTTTTTTAACGCCCAACGCAAAAAGCCCATCCGTGAGGATGGGCTTTCGGCTTTAATTGATGCCTGGCAGTTCCCTACTCTCGCATGGGGAGACCCCACACTACCATCGGCGCTACGGCGTTTCACTTCTGAGTTCGGCATGGGGTCAGGTGGGACCACCGCGCTACAGCCGCCAGGCAAATTCTTGGTGCTCTGTACGCAATACTTTATCGCATCAGCCGCGTTGGCCGCGCTCGTAAAGTCAGTCACATACTTCAGTATGCTCCTTTCTTTCCTTCGCTTGCCGCCTTGCTGCTGCGCAAACTATTGTGTACTTAACTCTGAATCAATGCTGAAAATTTTCTCAAACCCACCGAAACAGCTTCGGCGTTGTAAGGTTAAGCCTCACGGTTCATTAGTACCGGTTAGCTCAACGCATCGCTGCGCTTACACACCCGGCCTATCAACGTCGTCGTCTTCAACGTTCCTTCAGGCCCCTTAAAGGGTCAGGGAGAACTCATCTCGGGGCAAGTTTCGTGCTTAGATGCTTTCAGCACTT